>NZ_JAXGFQ010000003.1:0-200559 GCF_051020825.1 Moorella naiadis (nom. illeg.) | reverse complement strand
ACAACCGCTTTAGCCATAGCCACCCTGGCGATAGCTATCCAGCAATACGGTAAGCCGGTGGCCCTAAAGACCGACCGGGGGACCCAGTTTAAAGACCAGTTCGCCGCCTATCTAAAGCAGCAGGGTATCTATCACTTGAAGAGCATCCCTTACTACCCAAGGTGCAACGCCAAGATCGAGCGAGTGTTTCGGGACGTTGAGGATCACGTCGCCAGTCGTATTACAGGCACCACCACCCTAGTAGAGCTACTAAGCATGCTCGTGGAAGAGGCCTATCAGCATAATCATGTCCGACCCCACCAGAGCCTGGGAGGCTTAACCCCGGCTGAGGTTTATCGGGGCGAAGGACAGACCATTGCAGCTAATATCAAGGCATTAAAGCCCAAACATAAGCACAAATCCTGGCGGGAGGTTCCGGTAGCCGACTTTCTACCGGGGACAGATTGCGCCCTGAGTGTCAGGTTATTATGCGCTTAATTTCTCTACTTTCTCTTGACATAGCACAATTACCTTACGGCCGCGGTCAATACCAGGAAATAGCCATCGCCGGGGAAAATTACCTGGGTACTTTAGAGCACCATGAGGTTAGCCTTAAGCCAGGCCAAAACGACCTAGTTGCGGCCCTGGCCCGGCCGGTGGCCTCGCCGCCCCTGAGGGAGATTGTGAAGCCCGGCGAAAGGGTAGCCGTAGTCACCAGCGACATCACCCGGCCCTGTCCCAGCCACCAGATCCTGCCGCCAATCTTAAAAGAACTGGAGCTGGCCGGAGTTAAAGACCGGGATATCACCATTATCCTGGCCACCGGCAACCACCGCCGGCACACCGAAGCCGAAAAGCAAAGCCTGGTAGGAGAAGAAATCTATGTCCGCTACCTTTGCCACGATGCTGATGCTAAAGATGCAGTCTACCTGGGAGAAACCAGGCGTGGCACCCCGGTAGAGGTTTTCCGCACCGTCGTAGAAGCCGACCGGCGGATCCTGGTGGGTAACGTTGAATACCACTACTTTGCCGGTTATAGCGGCGGGGTGAAGGCCATTATGCCGGGGTGCTCTACCCCCCGCGCCATCCAGGCCGACCACCGCCTGATGGTCGAACCCGGGGCCCAGGCGGGAGAAATAGAAAACAATCCTGTCCGGCAGGACCTCGAAGAGGTATTGAACTTCCTGGCCGTCGACTTTATTGTCAACGTCGTCCTGGATGAGCATAAGAATGTCCTCGCTGCCTTCGCCGGTCACCCCATTGCGGCCCACCGCCAGGCTGCCAGGTATCTGGATGGGCTTTATAAGGTAAATATCGCTGAACCGGCAGATATAGTCATTGCCTCGGCGGGGGGTTTCCCTAAAGACATCAACCTTTACCAGGCCCAGAAAGCCATTGATAACGCCCGGCGGGCGGTCAGGCCGGGCGGGATCCTCATCCTGGTGGCCGCATGCCCGGAGGGTTTGGGGGACGATACCTTCGCCGCCTGGATCGCTGCGGCGCAAACGCCTGGCGACCTGATCAGACGCGTTCATACCAATTTTGAGCTGGGCGGCCACAAGGCGGCTGCCATTGCCATGGTTTTGCAGGATATCCGGATTTACCTGGTGTCTTCTTTACCAGTACAGGTCGCGCGGCAAATTTTCCTGGAACCCTTTAGCAATTTAACGGAAGCCTATCAAGCAGCTTTAAGGGAACTGGGATCGGAAGCTAAAGTATTGCTAATTCCCCAGGCAGGTGCGGTCTTGCCTTGCCTGGAGAGGAAATGGTTTAAGAATAGAAGTCATTAGCAAGACCTCTAAACGGGGTCTTTTCTTTTCTCACCACCTTAGCAGGAACTCTCGTTCTGGTGGCGAATAGCAAAAGATGGGTATAAAGCCACCAGGGGGTTGAACATGTTAGCCATTGTCAATTCCGTCGTTCTCGTGGGCCTGGAGGGCCAGAGTGTACGGGTAGAGGTAGATATAGATATTAGCAGCGGATTGCCCGTTTGTGAGATTGTTGGTTAAATTATATACACGAAATGTATAAGCCTATTGCCGCTAACAAACCATTATGTATAGGCAAAACCGTTTTTTCCCGTTATAATAATAATAGAATCAACTCATTGCATATTAAGCGTTGCTGGATTATCTAGAACCCAAACGCCTTTGACTTAAAGCATGATAGATCAAGAAGAGGGTGGGAGGTTATGGCTGTAGAAAAAATCTATAACGCGATTAAAAAGCTCCCTTCCGCGGAGCGGGAAAAATTACGTCATCTGCTAGATAATGAGGATTCTGGCAAGGAAAACACGAAAGCATTTGAAAGAGCGGCAGGTTCCTGGAATGACTTCGACGCTGACGGGTTCATTGAAGAAATTTACCTTCGTCGTAGTAGTTCTGTAAGGACAGGTCCACAATGGTAATGGCCAAATACCTGGTTGATACAGATTGGGCGGTTTTTTATCTCCGGGGTAAGGAACCATTCGTAACGACTTTAAAAAAGTACAGACAAAAAGGACTGGCCATAAGTATAGTTACCATCGCTGAATTGTATGAAGGGGTTTTTAGAAGCACAAAACCAGAGGAAAAAGAAAGTTCATTGCGCGATTTTTTGAAGGGCATTTCCATAATAAGTGTTTCCCAGCCTATAGCATGCCTCTTCGGGCAACGAAGAGCGGAATTGCATAAACAGGGGTTAACAATCAGCGATTTTGACTTATTAATAGGTTGTACAGCGATATTTTTCAACCTAACGTTATTGACTAATAACAAAAAGCATTATGAAAAGATACCTGGGCTAACTGAAATAATTACTCTAGAATAAAAATAACTGTACCATGGCTCCATATAAGCAGATTGACTTGGATGCTAGTAGACATAAAATTGGGTTAATAATAGTTATTTTGGCGAAAGCATTAAAAGATTATTTATAGTATCAACCCATATTTGTCCAGGTTCAAACTGGAAATAATTCTTCCAGTTAGACTGGATGGACTTCGGCAGTATATCATATCGCCAACGGTACGTGACCGAAAGGATTAGCCCGCCGGTGGGACTGAAGGGGATGTTCAACTCCGAGACCAGCATAAGCCAGCCTCTTCCGATGGGTAGCCGGATTTGAAGGATATTATAGTAGGAGATAGTTGTATCCCGATAAACTGGAAAATATATTTCAGAACATTAGAGTCATCCCTTGAACTGCCTGTAGAGAGATAGACCTCCAAACGGGGTCTTTTCTTTTTTCACCAACTTAGCAGGAACTTTATTTCTTGCAGCGAATAGCAAAAGATGGGTATAAAGCCACCGGGGGGTTAACTATGCTGGCAATCGTCAATTCCGTCGTCCTCGTAGGCCTGGAAGGCCAAAGTGTACGGGTAGAAGTCGATCTTAGCAATGGTTTGCCCGTTTGTGATATCGTTGGCTTGCCGGACCCCTCTGTCCGCGAGGCCCGGGAGCGGGTGCGGGCGGCCATAAAAAACTCGGGTTTCGAGTTCCCCCTGCGCCGTATTATTGTCAACCTGGCCCCCGGTGATATTAAAAAAGAAGGCCCCATCTACGACCTGCCCATTGCCCTGGGCATCCTGATGGCGGCGGAAGAGATTGGCAGTGGGCCGGAAGAAACAATCTACGCCGCCGGGGAGCTTTCCCTAGAGGGAAGCCTCAGGCCTATTCCTGGGGTTTTACCCATGGCCCTGGCCTTGCAGGAAATCAAGCCCGGCGCCACCTTTATTGTCCCGGCAGCCAACGCCAACGAGGCTGCCCTGGCTACGCGGCTAAAGGTACTGGCGGCCGAAAGCCTGATTCAGGTTATTGCTTACTGGCGCGGTGAGGGCACCCTGCCAGAAGTCAAAGAAACAGAAGGCCCGGGTTCATACCCGGCCACTCCAGGGGTAAACCTGGCCGATATCAAGGGCCAGGTAGCCGCCAAACGGGGACTGGAGATAGCTGCTGCCGGTGGTCATAATATCCTTTTGATTGGCAGCCCTGGTGCGGGTAAAACCATGCTCGCCCGGGCTTTACCGGCCATTTTGCCCCCGTTGACCTACGAAGAGGCCCTGACTGTGACTAAGATTTACAGCGCTGCCGGCCTACTATCACCCGGCCAGGGGTTGGTTACGGAACGCCCCTTCCGGACACCCCACCATACAGCCTCGACGGCCAGCATCATCGGCGGCGGTCGCTTCCCCAGACCCGGAGAGGTAAGCTTGGCCACCCATGGAGTTCTTTTCCTGGATGAAATGGCCGAATACCGCCGCGATGTCCTGGAGGCATTGCGCCAGCCCCTGGAAGATCGCGTCGTCACCGTCTCACGGGTGGCGGCGGCTATTACCTATCCCGCGGATTTTCTTTTGATCGGGAGCATGAATCCCTGTCCGTGCGGGTACTACGGTGACCCAGTCAAGGAATGCCTGTGTACCCAGCACCAGGTCGCCCAGTACCGCAAGAGGCTCTCCGGCCCCTTGCTGGATCGCATTGACCTGCACCTGGAAGTCCCCCGCCTGACCTATGGGGAAGTCGAGGACAGCACTAGGCCGGAGGATTCACTCACTGTAGGGGAACGGGTCCGGGCTGCCCGGGAAAGGCAGCTAGTACGGTTCAGGGGTACGGGAGTTACCTGCAATGCAGCCATGTCTGCCCGGCAGGTTTATCAGTACTGCCGTCCAGCTCCTCAGGCGCGTAGTCTTTTGCGGGAAGCATTTAACAAGCTGAGTCTTTCCATGCGGGCTCACGACCGCCTGCTGAAGGTAGCCAAGACCATCGCCGACCTGGAAGGAAGCGAGGAGATTACTGCCGCCCATCTGGCCGAAGCTATCCAGTACCGCAGCCTGGATTGGGGTGAGGCCAAGGAGGCCATGGGGTAAGGTAGAAGCCAATTCGTCGCCACCTCTGGCCAGCCCGGGGTAAGGTGAAGGGCAAGATGAAATAAAGACTTTATACTAAGGAGGATGATCCCTACATGTCTGAATTTCAAGCTATGGGTGTAATCGCCGAGTTAATGGCCATTGCCGCCCGAACGGCCCCCAAGGCGGGTGGTAAAGATTTCATCAAGCTGAAGATCCTCCAGGGGGATGCCCTGGAGCAACTGGCCCGGGCCATGACCCGTTATGGCCAAGAGAGGGGCAAGAAAAACTTTGACCGCGATGGCGATAACGTTCGCCGTTCTGATGCCGTCCTCCTGGTGGGTCTGAAAAAGGCGGCCAAGGCCGGCCTGGACTGCGGTGCCTGCGGCGCGGCCCGCTGCGCCGACCTGGAAGGCCCCCATGATGGTCCAGAGCTTGCCGGCCCCATTTGCGCCTGGCGCCTCATGGATCTGGGTATCGCCCTGGGTTCGGCCGCCAAAACGGCTGGGATTCTCAATGTCGACAACCGCATTATGTACCGGATCGGCGTGGTAGCCCGGCAAGAAGGCATGATGGAGGCCGAGGTTATTGCCGGCATTCCCATTTCCGCCACGGGCAAAAATATCTATTTTGACCGTTAATATATATAGTAGATACGTATCAATGCCCAGGGTGCATCCCTGGGCATACCTGCCTCCAGGTGATTATTACGTATAAGGGCGTACCAACTGCACCAGCAGGGATGAGCCTGAACTTTTCAATGGAGGGATGCAGCCATGTCCTTCAGTTTTTACCTGCCAACCAAGATCTTTTTCGGCGAAGGTGTTTTAAATAAACACGGCGCACTTCTTAAGGATATGGGCCGCCGGGCCCTGGTCATTACCGGGCGGCACAGCGCCGTTACCAGCGGTGCTATGGCTGATTTTACCCACCTGGCCCGGCAACTGGATATCAGCCTGGTAACCTACAACCGGGTCCCAGCCAACCCCACCCTGGCTATAGTAGCGGAAGCCGTTGCCCTGGCCCGTAGCGAAGGGGTGGAGTTCATTGTGGGTATCGGCGGTGGCTCCCCCCTGGACACGGCCAAGGCTGTTGCCCTCCTGGTGCCCAACGCAGCCCCGGCCACTGAACTATATCAAGCCAGCCTGCCGCAGCCACCCCTGCCCCTGGTGGCTATACCAACCACAGCCGGTACGGGGAGCGAGGTTACCCAGCACGCCGTCTTCACCCTGCCGGAGCAGCAGCTTAAAAAGGGTTTCAGCGACGACCGCTGTTTTCCCCGGGTAGCCCTGGTGGACCCCCGTTATACTGCCTCCCTGCCCCTGGAGGTGACCATTGACACCGCTCTCGACGCCCTGACCCATGCCATCGAAGGTTACCTATCTAAACTTTCCACGCCCCTGAGCGACACCCTGGCCCTGGCAGCTATCCGCCTCTTTGCCGCTCGACGGGAGGAGTTGGTGGACAGTAACCTAAGCCCGGAGGCCCGGGCGGATCTCCTGTATACTTCCACCCTGGGGGGCATAGTCATTGCTCAAACCAGGACGACCCTTCTCCACACCCTGGGATATCCCCTGACCTTCAGCCATGGCCTTCCCCACGGCCGGGCCAATGGCCTTTTACTGGCGGCCTACCTGGAGTTCATTCAACCGGCTGCTCCGGCCAAGGTGGCCGCTGTCCTGGCGGCATTGGGGATGGCCGCGATAAAGGAAGTGCAGGTGCTTATCCGGCAGCTCCTGCCGGCACCGGAAAAATACCCGGCCGCAGAGCTGCAACGCATGGCTGATCTGGTGGCCGGTGCCAGCAGCCTCACCTGGACCGCCCGCCCGGCGAGCCGCGAAGACCTGGTGTGGATATTGCGCCAGAGCCTGGGTTAGTATGAAGGGACCGCCGGCGGGCCAGAATACTGTCAAGGGTGGCGGAACCAGAAGAAAAAGCTTGCATACACAGCAGCGCAACAACAGGACCAGCGGTGAGGCGCGTTATTGCGCATTATGCCCTTGACGGTCCGGCAAAAAATAGCTATTCTTTTAGGAAACCGCACCCAATGATCCTGGCCAGGACAATAACATAAACAGGGGTAGGGGTGCGGCTCCCAGGTAACGGATAGGGAAAATAGTTAAAATAAGATATATAGATAAAGAACAGGGGAGAAACCATGGAGGAAAAACCGTTCTGGGTAGCCCTGCAGCAGACTCCCGGCCTGGGGGCCCGGCGGTTCCTGCAGCTGATCAAATTCTTTGGCAGTGCCCGGACAGTGTGGGAGGCACCAGAAAGGGAACTCCTGGCCCTGGAAGGCCTGAGTAGGGTGGCGGTTTCCCTAGTGAGCTGGCGCCGCCAGGTGGAACCGGACCGGCTCATGGCTTCCTTAACAACCGCTGGCATTAAGGTTTTAACCCTGGCAGAAGAGGACTACCCACTGGAACTAAAGCGCATCTACGACCCGCCCCCGGTTCTCTACTGGCGGGGGAGCCGGCTGTCCGGTGAGGGCTTGAAGATAGCCATTGTCGGTACCCGCCGGGCCACGGCCTACGGCCTCAAAGTGGCCGGGGAACTGGCGGCCGACCTGGCTGCCGCCGGTGCCGGTGTGGTCAGCGGTCTGGCCCGGGGGATTGACGCCGCCGCTCACCGGGGAGCCATCAAGGGTGGGGGGCTGACCTGGGGCATCCTGGGCTGCGGGGTCGACGTCATCTACCCGCGCGAGCACCGGGAGCTTTACCACCAGGTAATGGAGCATGGGGCCGTCATCTCCGAGTTTCCCCCGGGAACGCCGCCGGATGCCGGGCACTTCCCAGCCAGGAACCGCATCATCAGCGGGCTGGCAGCCGGGACGGTGGTGGTAGAAGCGGCGGCCAGGAGCGGCGCCCTGATTACCGCAGACCTGGCCCTGGAGCAAAACCGCGACGTTTTTGCCGTCCCCGGCCCCATTACCAGCCGTTACAGCCAGGGCACCCATGATTTAATCAAACAGGGAGCCAAACTGGTCACCGGGGTGGCAGATATTTTGGAAGAATATGAGCCCCAGTCCCTGTTGACTTTACCCCCGGGCGAGGAGCGAGCTGCTATCGCCCTGAACGCCACGGAGGAAAAGGTGCTGCATGGCTTGCAAGTAACCCCCACCCACCTCGATGCCCTGATGGCAACGACAGGTTTACCCCCGGGGGAGCTCAATACGGCCTTGCTCCAGCTCGAGCTGCGGCAATTAATCCGGCGGTTACCGGGGGGCTTTTACGTGCGTTGTTAAGGAGGGTCTATGTTGGCCAAAACCCTTGTTATCGTGGAATCTCCGGCCAAGGCAAAAACTATCGGTAAATTTCTGGGCAAGAATTACACCATCAAGCCGTCCATGGGGCATGTCCGGGACTTGCCGAAAAGCCAATTCGGCGTTGATGTGGAAAACAATTTTGAGCCCCGTTATATAACCATCCGGGGCAAAGGGGAAATCGTTAAAGAGTTGCGGGTGGCCGCCCAGAAGGCCGGGCGGGTGTTGCTGGCCCCGGACCCGGACCGCGAAGGGGAGGCCATCGCCTGGCACCTGCAGCACCTTCTCGACCTTCCCGCTGAACCCATCCGGATCGAATTCAATGAAATCACCCGTAATGCCATCCAAGAGGCCGTCAAAAAACCCCGGAAGATTGATCAAGATCGGGTCGATGCCCAGCAGGCGCGGCGGATTCTGGACCGGGTGGTCGGCTACCGCCTGAGCCCCCTCCTCTGGCGCAAGGTGCGCAAAGGTTTGAGCGCCGGCCGGGTGCAGTCAGTAGCCGTCCGTTTGATTGTCGACCGGGAACAGGAGATTGCAGCCTTCCAACCGGAGGAGTACTGGAGCCTGACGGCCTGGTTGTTGCCAGAACAGGAAAAAGGTGATGCTTTCCCGGCCAGGCTGTTAAAATATGCCGGCGCTGACTTGAATGTTAAAAGCCAGGCAGAGATGGCTTCCATCCTCCAGGCCCTGGATGGCGTCACCTATACTGTCACCGAGGTCAAGCAGCGAGAACGGCGGAAAAACCCGGCTGCTCCCTTTACCACCAGCACCCTACAGCAGGAGGCCTATCGCAAATTAAACTTCACCTCCCGGCGGACCATGCAGGTAGCCCAACAGCTCTACGAAGGGATAGACCTGGGCGGGGGCCAGGGCTCCGTTGGCCTGATCACCTATATCCGTACCGATTCCACCCGGGTGGCCAACGTGGCCCAGCTGGAAGCCCACGATTTTTTAATGGAACGCTTCGGCCCGGAGTATGTTCCGGAAAGTTTACGGCAGTTTAAAGGTCGCAAGGACATCCAGGACGCCCATGAGGCTATCCGGCCGACGTCAGTCTGGCGGGAGCCGGCGGCCCTGAAGAACTCCCTCACCCGGGACCAGTACCGCCTCTATAATCTCATTTGGGAACGCTTTGTGGCCAGCCAGATGCAAGCGGCAGTAATGGACACGGTGACGGTGGATATCACTGCCGGGCCCGGTCTCTTCCGGGCGACGGGCTCGGTAATCAAGTTTCCGGGTTTCTTAAAGGTCTACCAGGAAGGCCGGGATGGCGAGGATAAAGAGCAGGAGCAACGGCTGCCCCCCCTGGCCACCGGCCAGTCCCTGGAGTTGCAATCCCTGGAACCCAAGCAGCACTTTACCCAGCCCCCGCCCCGCTATACCGAGGCTACCCTGGTCAAGACCATGGAGGAACTGGGCATTGGCAGGCCCAGCACCTATGCGCCGACCATTGAAACCATCATCCAGCGGGGCTATGTAGCCAGGGAGCAGAAGCAGTTCATTCCTACGGAACTGGGCCGGGTGGTTATCGATTTATTAAAGCAGCACTTCCCGCAGATAATCGACGTGGAATTTACGGCCCACATGGAAGAGCAGCTGGATGCCGTCGAGGCTGGCAAAGTATCCTGGCGCCAGGTCCTGGCGGAGTTTTATGGCCCCTTTGCCGAGGTATTGAAAAAAGCCGAAGAGGAGATCGGCACTGTCGAGCTGCCGGAGGAGATCAGCGAAGAAAAGTGTGAACTTTGCGGTCGTAACCTGGTGGTCAAGATGGGCCGTTACGGCAAATTTTTGGCCTGCCCCGGTTTTCCGGAGTGCCGCTTTACCAAACCCCTGCTGGAGACCATCGGTGTCAACTGCCCTGAGTGCGGCGGGCAAATCGTCGCCCGGCGAACAAAAAAGGGCCGGCGCTTTTACGGTTGCCAGAACTACCCCCGCTGCACCTATGTCTCCTGGGATAAACCGACCAACCAAACCTGCCCCCGCTGTGGCACCCGCCTGGTAGAAAAGACTACCCGCCAGGGCAGCCGCCTGGTCTGCCCCAATAAGGAGTGCGCCTACGCCGAAGCGGTCCGGCAGGCGAAATGAACCCTATTTACGGAGGAATAAAAGGAAGTTGCCGGAAAAATTGACCATTATCGGCGGCGGCCTGGCCGGCAGCGAGGCAGCCTGGCAGGCCGCCCGGCGGGGGGTTGCCGTTGAGCTGTGGGAGATGCGGCCGGAGAAACTCACCCCCGCCCACAGCACCGGATACCTGGCCGAACTCGTCTGCTCCAACTCCCTGCGGGCTGACACCCTGGAAAACGCTGCCGGTCTGCTGAAAGCGGAGATGCGCCAGGCTGGTTCCTTGATTATGAAAGTGGCGGATACCTGCCGCGTCCCGGCGGGTAAGGC
Source organism: Moorella naiadis (nom. illeg.) (assembly GCF_051020825.1). Taxonomy (NCBI): domain Bacteria; kingdom Bacillati; phylum Bacillota; class Clostridia; order Neomoorellales; family Neomoorellaceae; genus Neomoorella; species Moorella naiadis (nom. illeg.). The sequence goes on along the minus strand of NZ_JAXGFQ010000003.1, from coordinate 190,099 downwards.
CCTGGCTGTGGACCGGGAGGAATTCGCTGCCCGGGTAACGGCGGCCGTAGAAAATCGGCCGGGGATTACCCTGGTGAGGCAGGAAATGCGGGTTATACCAGCCGACGGCGTCGTCATTATTGCCACCGGCCCGTTAACTTCGCCGGCCATGACCCGGGCCCTGCAGGAATTCGTCGGCGCCAAGTACCTTTACTTTTACGACGCGGCCGCCCCCATTGTGACGGCCGCTTCCCTGGATTACAGCCGTATTTTCCGGGCTTCCCGTTATGGCCGGGGCGATGAGGATTACCTCAACTGCCCCTTTACAAGGGAGGAGTACGAGGCTTTTTACCAAGCCCTGGTGACGGCCGAGCGGCACCCGGGGCATGAGTTCGAACCTGAAGTGGTCTTTGAGGGCTGTATGCCGGTGGAGGTCATGGCCGCCAGGGGAAAGGACACCCTGCGTTTCGGCCCCCTGCGCCCCGTCGGCTTAATTGATCCGGCAACAGGGCAGGAGCCTTATGCCGTGGTCCAGTTGCGCCAGGATAATGCTGCCGGTACCCTGTATAACCTGGTGGGTTTCCAGACCAGCCTCAGATGGGGAGAGCAAGAGCGGGTTTTTCGCCTGATACCCGGCCTCCAGGAGGCCGAATTTGTACGTTTCGGGGTCATGCACCGTAATACCTACCTTAACTCACCCCTCCTGCTGCAACCAACCCTGCAGTTAAAGGCCCGGCCCCGGATTTTCCTGGCCGGCCAGTTGACGGGGGTTGAGGGGTATATCGAATCAGCTGCCTGCGGCCTGGTAGCCGGGATCAATGCCGCCCGTTACGTCCGGGGAAAGGAACCCCTGGTCCCGTCACCACTAACGGCCCATGGAGCCCTCCTGCATTACATTACCGATCCCACCCATACCCCCTTTCAGCCTATACATATCAATTTCGGCCTGCTACCACCCCTGGAAAAACGCATCCGGAACCGGGCTGAACGCAACCGTACCCTGGCCGGGCGGGCTTTAAAAATTTGGGCCAGCAGCGGTGAATTTTCCGGCAATTAACTTGCACTTTAAAAGCGAATATGATAGCATATATGCCATCCGGGGGTGAGCTTAAGTGCCCGGAGATTCTTTTGCTGGGGCTCTGGCGGGCTTTATCACCTTTTTGCAAGGGGAGAAACAGGCTTCGCCGGCCACCATTGACGCCTATCGGGTGGATATCGAACAATTCGCCGCCTTTGTCACTGAACGGCTGGGCCGGGAAGCCGGCCCGACAGCAGTAGATATCTGGCTGGTGCGGCGTTACCTGGGCTGGCTGAACCAGCTCGGCCGCCAGCGGGCGAGCATCAACCGTAAACTGGCCGCCCTGCGTGCCTTTTATCGCTTTTTGCTCCGGACGGAGCAGATTACCAACAATCCCGTAGCCCTGCTGGCTGGACTACGGCAGGAAAAGAAACTACCCCGCTACCTTGACTCTGGGGAGATCAATAAACTTTTAAACGTACCGGCAACTACTGCCCTGGGGTTGAGGGACCGGGCCATCCTGGAAACCCTTTACGCCTCGGGTATCCGGGTGGCCGAACTGGTAGGCCTGGACCGGGAAGACCTGGACTTAGAGGCCGGGTACGCCCGGGTTCTGGGCAAAGGCCGAAGGGAAAGGATTGTACCCCTGGGCCACTATGCCATTAAAACCCTGCAGGATTACCTGCACCGGGGCCGGCCGGAACTGGCTACCCGGCGTAATCCCCCGGAAGTTGATGCCCTCTTTTTAAACCACCTGGGCGGGCGGCTGACTGTCCGGGGCGTCCGGGAACGCCTGTACCATTATGTAGCAAAAGCGGCTCTGACGGCTGGCATCTCCCCCCATGCCCTCCGCCACACCTTTGCTACCCACCTGCTGGAGGGCGGGGCCGACCTCCGGGTGGTCCAGGAACTCCTGGGGCACGTCCGGCTGGCGACAACCCAAATTTACACCCACATCAGCCAGGCCAGGTTACGGGAAGTCTACCAGAAGTATCATCCGCGGGCCACTTGTACAAATCCCGGCAGGGAGGGATAAGGGTGAATCTAGAAGGTACCACCATTATCGGCGTCCGCCACCAGGGCCGCATTGCCCTGGCCGGTGACGGCCAGGTGACCTTTGGCAATACCATCATGAAGCATAAAGCCCGCAAGGTCCGGCGCCTTTACCAGGACCGGGTCCTGGCCGGGTTCGCCGGCAGTGTCGCCGATGCCTTTGCCCTCTTCGAGAAGTTCGAGGCCAAGCTGGAAGCCTTTCATGGCAACCTGCAGCGGGCCGCCGTCGAGTTGGGGAAAGACTGGCGTACGGACCGGTTTCTAAGGCGCTTGGAAGCCCTGCTGGTGGTAGCCGATAAAGAACACCTGTTGATTATTTCCGGCAACGGCGAGATCGTCGAGCCTGATGATGGTATCGCCGCCATCGGTTCCGGCGGTCCCTATGCCCTGGCGGCAGCTCGGGCCCTGGTAGCCCATACCAACTTGGGCGCCGGGGAAATTGCCCGGGAAGCCATGAACATCGCCGCCGCCATCTGCATCTATACTAATAACAACATTGTTGTAGAAGAATTGTAGAAGAGCTTTAATCCTGGGGAGGGAAGCTGATTGGAATATACGCCCCGGCAGATTGTAGCCGAGCTGGACCGTTATATCATCGGCCAGGAAGAGGCCAAGAAATGCGTGGCTGTAGCCCTGCGCAATCGCTACCGCCGGCAAAAGTTAAGCCCGGAGCTGCGGGATGAGGTTTTGCCCAAAAATATCATCATGATTGGACCAACGGGCGTTGGTAAAACGGAGATTGCCCGCCGCCTGGCCAAAATGGTCGGCGCCCCCTTTTTAAAGGTCGAAGCTACCCGTTTCACCGAGGTCGGCTATGTGGGCCGCGATGTAGAATCAATGATCCGGGAACTGGTAGAAAATGCCGTCAGAATGGTTAAAATAGAGAAACGGGCTGAAGTTGAAGCCCGGGCCGCCAAGCTGGCAGAAAAACGCCTGCTGGACCTGGTACTCCCCAGGCAGGGTAAGGATAAGGTGTCCCACAATCCCTGGGAAGTTCTCTTCGGCGGTGCGACGACCGGTGAGGAGACATCGGGGGAAGAAGACAGCCTCAGGGAGAAAAGGGCGATTTTTAAAGAAAAGCTAAAACGCCAGGAACTGGAAGACATGATGGTTGAGGTTGAAGTAGAAGATACCGCCGGCCCTGGGGGAGTGGTCTTAGGCGGCCTGGGGCTTGAAGAACTGGGTATCAACCTCCAGGATATGCTGGGCAACATGCTGCCCCGGCGCAAGCGCAAGCGGCTGGTAACAGTAGCTGAAGCGCGACGTATCCTGACCCAGCAGGAAGCCGACAAGTTAATTGATATGGATGATGTCACGGCTGTCGCCGTCCAGCGGGTGGAACAGGAGGGCATTATCTTCCTGGATGAGATTGATAAAATAGCCGGCCGGGAGAGCAGCCACGGCCCGGACGTTTCCCGGGAGGGGGTCCAGCGGGATATCCTGCCTATTGTCGAAGGCACGACGGTTCAGACCAAATACGGCCCGGTGAAAACCGATCACATTCTCTTTATCGCCGCCGGGGCCTTTCATGTGGCTAAACCCGCCGATCTGATCCCGGAACTCCAGGGACGCTTTCCCCTGCGGGTAGAGCTCCAGAGCCTGGACCGGGAAGACTTCCAGCGGATTTTAACAGAACCCAAAAATTCCCTACTAAAACAATATAAGGCATTAATGGCAGTTGATGGTATAGAATTACAATTTTCAGCCGATGCTATTGCGGAAATTGCCGATATTGCTTATACTGTAAATACTCAAGGCGAAGACATCGGCGCTCGGCGCCTGCACACTATCCTGGAAAAAATACTGCAGGATCTCCTTTTTAACGCCCCGGATGTGCAGGAGCGCCAGGTGGTTATCGATCGCACCTATGTCCGCAGGCAATTAGGTGACATCATGCAGCGTTCCGATGTGCAAGCATATATACTTTAAAGAAAGGAAGATGTTAAGCTATGGAAAATCTCCTTGAGCGGTCAAGAAAAATCAACCGCCTCCTCCAGCGGGCGGCCGGTAACCCGGTGGACTTTCAAGAAATGGCCAGTGTCATGCGCGATGTGCTGGGGGCCAACACCTATATCGTCGGCCGCCATGCCCGCGTCCTGGGCTACGCCTTTATTGAAGGTTTCACCTGTGACATTATGGAAGAGATTGTCTTCCAGTCCGAGAGGTTCCCGGAAGAGTACAATGAACAGTTGTTGCGTATTGACGAAACCCAGGCTAACTTCTGCCAGGTAGGTAATGGCTGTGTCTTTGATATGGACAAAAAATGCGTCTTTAACAACAAGCTGACGACCGTCGTGCCCATCATCGGTGGCGGCCAGCGCCTGGGGACCCTGATCCTCTCCAAATTCAATGTTCGTTTTGATGACGAGGACCTGGTCCTGGCTGAATACGGGGCTACGGTAGTTGGTATGGAAATCCTGCGGGCTAAAGCTGATAAAATCGAAGATGAGGCGCGGAAACGGGCTGCCGTCCATGTGGCCCTGGCTACCCTGTCCTATTCCGAACTGGAGGCTGTGGAACACATCTTTGCCGAACTGGATGGCGATGAAGGCATCCTGGTGGCCAGTAAGATTGCCGATCGGGCGGGCATCACCCGTTCGGTCATTGTCAACGCCCTGCGTAAATTTGAGAGCGCCGGGGTTATTGAATCCAAGTCCCTGGGTATGAAGGGCACCTATATCCGTGTCCTCAATGATCACCTGCTGGAAGAGCTGGAAAAACTGCGCCGCTAAGTGCTACAGGCGCGGCCTGCGGGTAGGGTTCTTACCGTTCTTACCTTAGACTTGCCGGCACCAGAGGTTTATGCTATACTAACCCCTGGTGTTTGATTCCACACGCGCCGGACGCCGGGAGTAGTGCCGCCTGCAGCGGTTCCCCCGGCCGGATGAAGGTGACGGCGGTAAAAACTAAAGGAGGTGCATTTCATGGCGATTATCTCCATGAAGCAGTTACTGGAGGCCGGCGTCCACTTCGGCCACCAGACCAGGCGCTGGAATCCCAAAATGGCGCCCTATATCTTCACCGAGCGTAACGGGATCTATATCATTGATCTCCAGCGCACTGTCAAGAAGATCGAAGAGGCTTATAATTTTGTCCGCGATCTCTCCCGGGACGGCGGCAAAATCCTCTTCGTCGGGACCAAGAAACAGGCCCAGGAAGCCGTTAAAGAAGAAGCTGAACGCTGCGGTATGTTCTATGTCAACATCCGGTGGTTGGGTGGGACTCTGACCAATTTCCAGACCATTCGCAAGCGAGTCGATCGCCTGAGGGAACTGGAACGGATGGAGGATGAGGGTACCTTTGATCTCCTGCCCAAAAAGGAAGTCGCCCAACTGCGCGGCGAAAGGGAGAAATTGGAGCGTTTCCTGGGTGGGATCAAGGAAATGAAAAACCTGCCCGACGCCCTCTTTATAATCGACCCGCGTAAAGAACGCATCGCCGTGGCCGAGGGGCGGCGGCTGGGCATACCCATTGTCGCCATTGTGGATACCAACTGTGACCCTGATGAGGTTGATTACGTAATCCCGGGTAATGATGACGCCATCCGGGCGGTGCGCCTGCTGACCAGCAAAATGGCTGACGCCGTCATTGAAGGCCAGCAGGGCCAGGATCAACCCGAGGAAGTCGTCGGCGAATAGTATTTGTATACTAACTTCAGGTGGACAGGAGTGGAATTATGATCGCGGCTGCTGATGTCAAAGAACTGCGGGAGCGAACCGGGGCCGGGATGATGGATTGCAAAAAAGCCCTGGCCGAGACTAACGGCGATATGGAAAAGGCCATTGAGTACTTACGGAAAAAGGGCCTGGCTACAGCGGCCAAACGGGCCGGCAAGACTGCCAATGAAGGCCTGGTGCAGGCCTATATCCACGGGGGGGGCCGGATTGGCGTCTTAATTGAGGTTAACTGCGAGACTGACTTTGTGGCCCGGACTGATGATTTTCAGGAACTGGTCCACAACCTGGCCATGCAGGTGGCCGCTTCGCGGCCGGAGTATGTAGCCCGGGAAGACGTGCCGGAGGAAGTTTTAGCCCGGGAAAAAGAGATCCTGAAGGCCCAGGCTTTGAATGAAGGCAAACCGGAAAAGGTAGTAGAGAAGATTGTCAGCGGGCGCCTCGAGAAGTTTTACCAGGAAAACTGCCTCCTGGAGCAACCTTATATTAAGGATATGGACCGGACCGTCCAGGATCTGATTAATGAAAAGGTGGCCAAATTGGGCGAAAAGGTAGTAGTCCGGCGTTTTGTCAGGTACGAAGTCGGCGAGGGTATCATCCAACCTGAAGAATAAACGGCCGGAAAAAGGAGCACGAGAGTGCTCTTTTTTTCCATGACGAAAGAGGAATTTTACCAAACATGTAGAAAGTATTCAGGAGCTACGGGGGTAATGACAGGGTTATGGTCCAGCCCAAATACAAGCGAGTTATCCTAAAGATTAGCGGCGAAGCCCTGGCCGGTAACCAGGGCTTTGGCATCGAACAGGATGTAATCACTTCTATAGCCAGCCAGATTAAAGAGATCCGGGAACTGGGTGTTGATGTCGCCATCGTCGTCGGTGGCGGCAATATCTGGCGGGGGGTCAAGGGCAGCGCCAGGGGAATGGATCGAGCCACAGCCGATTACATGGGTATGCTGGCCACGGTGATCAATTCTCTGGCTCTCCAGGATGCCCTGGAGAGCCAGGGCGTCGATACCCGGGTGCAAACGGCTATTGAGATGCGCCAGATTGCCGAGCCTTATATCCGCCGCCGGGCCATCCGGCATCTAGAAAAAGGGCGGGTGGTCATTTTTGCCGCCGGTACAGGGAACCCCTATTTCTCCACCGACACCACAGCGGCCCTGCGGGCGGCTGAGATCGAAGCCGACGTCATCTTAATGGCCAAGCGCGTCGATGGTGTATATGACTCCGACCCGGAGCTAAACCCCGATGCCAAACGCCTTAAAGACCTGGACTACCTGACTGTCTTGAACGGCGGCCTGGGGGTAATGGATTCCACAGCTACTTCCCTGTGTATGGATAATCATATACCCCTGATTGTGTTTGGGATCAAAGAAGAAGGGAATATCCTCAAAGCAATTCTGGGTGAGCCGATAGGCACCTATGTAGGGAGGTCGGAGAATAATGCTGGCTGATATCCTTCAGGAAGCAGAAGGAAGGATGCAAAAGGCAGTCGAGGGGTTACGGCGGGAACTGGCTTCTTTACGGGCCGGACGGGCCAACCCGGCCCTCCTGGAAAAGGTCCTGGTGAATTACTATGGTACGCCGACACCAGTGAACCAGCTGGCGACAGTCGCGGCCCCGGAGGCCAGGCTGCTGGTGATCCAGCCCTGGGACCGCAGTATCCTGCCCGAGATTGAGAAGGCAATTTTAAAGTCCGACCTGGGCCTAACCCCGTCCAGCGACGGCACCGTAATCCGTATTGCCATTCCCCAGTTGACGGAGGAAAGGCGGACCGAGCTGGTCAAGGTCGCCCGCAAGAAGGCGGAGGAATTCCGGGTTCTGGTGCGCAATGCCCGCCGGGAGGCCAACGATAAGTTAAAGGCCCAGGAAAAGAACAAGCAGGCCTCGGAGGATGAGGTCAAACGGGCCCAGGAAAAGGTCCAGAAGGCAACCGATAACTATATCCAGACCATTGATAAGGTCCTGAGCACCAAGGAAGCGGAGATCATGGAGGTTTAATACCGCAAGTGAAGGAACCTGACTGCCTGGGCTTGACCCTGGCGGCGGCCAGGGAGTTGCTGGCGGCAGCAGGCCGGCAACTCAGGAATTATTGCTATACTGGTCCCCGGAGACCTGCGGCCGGTGATGAAGATTACGGCCGTGTGGTTCGCCTGCGCCTGGTGGGAGCCGACCAGGTTGACCTGGTCCTGGCTGTTGTAGATACTACCACCAGTGAAAGGAGGTGGAGAGACCATGTCCCATCGGATAACTGAAGAATGCCTGGCTTGTGGCGTTTGTGCCGATGAATGCCCCAACGGGGCGATCTCTGAGGGCGAAGATATCTATGTTATTGACCCGGAACTCTGCACTGATTGCGGTACTTGCATGGAAGCCTGCCCGAATGAGGCCATCGTCGAAGAGTAAGATGGCGACAAATCCCCCTCCGGAGAGGGGGTTTGTTTTATAGCCATGACCCAGGGAGGCAAACTAGTGTTTAGTTTTCTGAAAAAAAGCCCCCGGCCCCGGACAACAAAAGTAGATAACCAGGATCAAGAACTCCAGCGAGAACGACTGCCACGGCATGTGGCCATTATCATGGATGGTAACGGCCGCTGGGCCCGGCAGCGAGGCCTGCCCCGGCTGGCCGGACACCGGGCCGGGGTAGAGTCCCTGCGGGAGATCGTCCGCGCCTGCGCGGACTGGGGCATAGGCATTCTGACGGTCTATGCCTTTTCCACGGAAAACTGGAAAAGGCCCCACGAAGAAGTCGAGGGTTTAATGAACCTGCTGGTAGAGTACCTGCGCCGGGAGCTCGCGGAGTTGCAGCAGGAAGGGGTCCAGATCCGGGCCATCGGCCGCCTGGAGGAGCTGCCCCGGCGGGCCCGGGAAGAACTGGCACAGGCCATTAAAAAGACGGCCGGTAATAAGCGGTTAATCCTTAACCTGGCTTTGAATTACGGCGGCCGCAAGGAACTGGTTGATGCCTGCCGGCAGATTGCCACCCGGGTAGCCCGGGGCGAACTGGAGCCGGAAGCCATTGACGAAGAGGTAGTGAGTAACTCTTTATATACCGCCGGCCTGCCGGATCCCGACCTGTTGATTCGCCCTTCCGGGGAACTACGGGTGAGTAATTTTTTGCTCTGGCAGCTGGCCTATACGGAATTCTGGATAACCAGTACCTACTGGCCCGACTTCCGGCGCGAGGAACTGCGCCAGGCCCTGCTGGATTACCAGCAAAGGGAGCGGCGTTTTGGCGGTCTGAAAATCTAACCTGATGGTGGTGTAGTTATGCTTGCTGCCAGGCTGGTAGTGGCCCTGGTAGGTATCCCGTTATTACTGGGGGTAACCTTTTTCGGCGGGTGGTGGCTGAACCTGCTGGTCGGCCTGTTGACCGTCGTTGGCATGCTGGAGTTTTTTCAGCTGGCCACCCGCTGGGAAGTAAAACCCCTGGTACCGGCCGGCCTTTGCGGAGGCCTGTTCTTGATTCCGGTAGCATATCTTAATAGGGGAATACCTGCCTGGGCTGTAGCCGTTTTGACAACCGGCCTGCTGCTTCTTTTCCTGGTCCGTTTTCCCCGCGTTAAAGTAGTCGACCTGGCAGTTACCTTCCTGGGCATCTGTTATGTGGGCGGCTTCCTGGCTTACCTGCCCCTGTTGCGCCTGTTACCGGGAGGGGCCGGTATTCTTACAATAACCTTCCTTTTAACCTGGGCTAACGACACGGGTGCCTATTTTTGTGGTTTGCTCTTCGGTCGCCACCATCCCTGGCCCGATATAAGTCCCGGGAAAACCCTGGCAGGGGCCTTGGGTGGTCTGGTTGGGAGCTTAATCGTAGCCCTGGCGGTAGGACCACTGCTCTTACCCGATCCCGGCTACTGGCTCCTGGGAGGGTTGGGTCTCCTGGCCTCCCTGGCCGCCCAGGCTGGCGATTTAATGGAATCCGGATTAAAGCGCCAGGCAGGGGTAAAGGATAGTGGCTGGCTCCTGCCGGGCCACGGCGGCATTTTAGACCGCTTTGATAGTTTGCTTCTGGTAGCGCCGGTGGTATACTATTATCTGGTCGTTTTTCTGTTCTAACATGAGGAGGGAAGTCTTTGGCCGGCCTTAACGGGCGTTTCCAGCAGACCTTTCAATCTTTACTGCTGGCGCTGATGGGTGTCATCCTGTTCCTACTGCTCTTTTATTACATATTCCCGGCTGTCAGGGAGATTATCAAGGCCCTGGTACCGGTCGTCCTGCCCTTTGCCCTGGCCGGCCTTTTGGCCGCCATTATTGACCCGGTGGTCAATTTTATCGAAAAGCGGGGCAAAATTGGGCGTGGTTGGGCGGTTATAACCACCCTGCTACTGGTGCTGGCTGTTTTAAGTGTAGCCCTGTTTTACCTGATAGCCAACTTAATTGTAGAACTGCAAAGCCTGGTGATGACCCTACCGGCCCAGGCGCGTAGCCTGGGAACCTTGCTCCAGGATTATTTTTACCGTCTCCAGAGTTTTTATTTCGGCGGCAACCTGCCTCCGGATATCTTCAGCACGTTACAAACCCTCCTCAATAACGGCGTCAACGTTTTAAAGCAGATCCTGACCCAAACGGTCCAGGGCCTGGTCATCCTGGTCAGTTCGCTGCCGGAACTCTTTATTTTTGTTATTATTTCCCTGGTAGCCACCTATTTCTTCAGCCGGGACAAGGAGTTGATCCTGCGAACCATGCTCCGGGTGATGCCGGCCGGCTGGCGGGAACGGACGAGCCGGGTCTGCAACTCCCTGGGCCAGGCTATTATCGGTTACCTGCGGGCGGAGATTCTCTTAATCAGCCTGCAGATGACCCAGAGTGTAATCGGTCTGCTCATTCTTAAAGTAGACTACGCCCTGACCCTGGCCTTTTTAATCGGAGTGGCCGATTTCCTGCCCATTGTCGGGCCGGGTACAGTCTTTATCCCCTGGATAATTATTGAGTTCATCATCGGCCACTATGGCCTGGGCCTGGCCCTGCTGATTCTCTATGCTTTCATTATTATTCTCCGCCAGGTGTTGCAGCCCAAATTGGTGGCCGTCAACCTTGGACTGTACCCATTAACTACCCTCATCGCCCTTTATGCCGGTTTAAAGCTCCTGGGAGTGGTTGGTCTGGCCCTGGGGCCCTTAACCATCGTAGTCTTGAAGGCCTTTTTCCGTTCTGAGCAGGAGGTTAATAAGTAATTGACTAAAGAAATAACTATTCTGGGCTCGACGGGTTCCATTGGCCGGCAGGCCCTGGAGGTGGTGGCCGCCTACCCGGATCGCTTCCGGGTTGCCGCCCTGGTGACGGCCAGGAACGCCGAACTCCTGGCCGCCCAGGTACGCCGGTTCCGGCCCCGCCTGGCAGTTCTCCTGGATGCTGAACGAGCCCGGGCTCTGGCCACTATGGTCCAGGGCCTGGATGTCCAGGTCCTGGCCGGGGAGGAAGGCCTGAAGGCGGCCGCCTGCCTGGCGGGGGTTGAACTGGTGGTAGCGGCCATGGTTGGTATCCGCAGCCTTACTGCTCTCCTGGCCGCCCTGGAGGCCGGTAAGGATATAGCCCTGGCCAATAAAGAAGTCCTGGTAGCCGCCGGTCACCTGGTCATGGACCAGGCCCGGCGTTCAGGCCGCCGCATCATCCCTGTTGACAGCGAGCACTCGGCCATCTTCCAGTGCCTGCGCCAGGGCGGTCGTATCGTCGAGGTACTGATTACCGCCTCTGGGGGCCCTTTACTGGAGATGACCCCGGCGGAGATGGCCGCCGTTACTCCTGAACAAGCCCTGCAGCATCCTACCTGGGTCATGGGGCCGAAGGTGACCATTGATTCGGCCACCTTGATGAATAAGGGCCTGGAAGTAATGGAGGCCCACCATCTTTTTAAACTGGATTACGATCAAATCAAGGTTTTAATCCATCCCCAGAGCGTGGTCCATGCCCTGGTACGTTACGGCGATGGTTCCCTTTTTGCCCACCTGGGGCCGGCGGACATGCGCCTGCCTATCCAGTATGCCCTGACCTGGCCGGAGAGATGGGACCTGGACAGCCGGGTCCTGGACCTGATCGCCTTGGGTCACCTCGATTTTGGGGAGCCGGACCGGGAGCGCTTCCCCTGCCTGGACCTGGCCCTTCAGGCCGGCCGGGAGGGGGGCACTTACCCGGCCGCCTTGAGTGCCGCCGATGAAGTAGCAGTTGAGTATTTCCTGGCCGGGAAGATACCCCTGACGGCCATCAGCCGGGTAGTGGCCAGGGTACTGGAAGAACACCAGCCTGTTGCCACCCCCGACCTGGAACAGGTGCTGGCTGCCGACGCCTGGGCCCGGGGGCGGGCTGAGGAGGTAGCAGCCCACATCCCATTGACAGGAGCTGAGTCCCGTTGACCATTATTCTGGCCCTGATTATGTTCAGTATCCTGGTCCTGGTCCACGAAGGAGGCCATTTCCTGGCGGCTAAGCGCGCCGGGATTAAAGTCGAAGAGTTTGCCGTCGGCATGGGCCCGGCCCTCTTGCAGGGCAAATGGGGGGAGACAGTTTATACCCTGCGGGCCTTCCCCCTGGGGGGATTTAACCGCATGGCCGGTATGGAGGGGCCCAATCTTGGTGACCCCCGGGGTTTTAATCGCCAGCCGGTCTATAAACGGATGGGCGTCATTGGGGCCGGTTCGGGGATGAATTTCCTCCTGGCCCTGGTACTCTTTATCATGGTCTTCATGGTTATCGGGATACCGGCCGACGTGAACGTTGTCGGCCGGGTGGAACCGGGAATGCCGGCCGCCCAGGCCGGACTCAGCCCGGGGGATAGAATCCTTCAGGTCGACAATATCCCAATAAGTACCTGGAGGGAAATGGTTGACCTGATTAACAAGCACCCCGGGGAAAAGCTAACCCTGCTGGTGGAGCGGGGGGGCCAGCAGAGGCAGGTCACCCTGACCACGACCAGGGATCCCCAGTCGGGGGTGGGGTTGATTGGTATCGGCCCTACTTGGGAGCGGCAGGGGTTATGGCGTTCCATTGCCTTGGGCACGAGGGAGGCGGTGGAGATTACCAGGTTGATTATCTTGAGCCTGGTGCAGATGGTGACAGGTAAAGTTGCTGCCGAGGTGGTCGGCCCGGTGGGCATCGTCCAGCTGGTGGGCCAGGCAGCTACCTACGGCCTGGCCAATGTCCTGAACTTTATGGCTGTCCTGAGCCTGGACCTGGGGATCATCAACCTCCTGCCTGTTCCCGCCCTGGACGGGAGCCGCCTGGTGTTCCTGGGCCTGGAAGCTGTACGGGGACGGCCCATTAACCCGGAAAAGGAGAATTTTATCCACCTGATTGGCTTTGCCCTGCTCGTGGGCCTGCTGATTTTGATTACCTACCATGACTTAATCCGGATCTTCAGCTGAGGTGAAGCTAATGACCGGCAAACGCCGGCCCACCCGCCAGATTCATATCGGGCAGGTGGTCATCGGCGGCGGCGCTCCCATCTCCGTCCAGTCTATGACCAATACCGACACCAGGGATGTCGAGGCTACCGTAGCCCAGATTGCCAGACTGGCCGCAGCGGGCTGCGACATTGTCCGTCTGGCCGTACCAGACCAGGAGGCGGCGGCCGCCCTGGCCCAAATCAAGGCCCGGGTGACTCTCCCCCTGATTGCCGATATTCACTTTGACTATCGCTTGGCCCTGGCGGCCCTGGAGGCGGGGGTGGACGGCCTGCGCCTGAATCCCGGCAATATCGGCGGGCCGGAACGGGTCAAGGCGGTAGTCAAAGCGGCGGCGGCCCGGCGGGTGCCCATTCGCATCGGCGTTAACGCCGGCTCTTTAGAAAAGGAGGCCCTGGAGACTTACGGCGGCGTGACGGCAGCGGCCATGGTCGCCAGCGCCCTTAAACACGTGCGTCTCCTGGAGGATCTGGATTACCGGGAGATTAAGATCTCCCTCAAGGCCGCCGAGGTACCCCTGATGCTGGCGGCCTACCGGCTCATGGCGGCAAAAGTCGCTTACCCCTTGCACCTGGGGGTGACCGAAGCCGGTCGGGGCCTGGAGGGGGCGGTCAAATCGGCCGTGGGGATCGGCATTCTTCTCAATGAAGGCATCGGCGACACCATCCGGGTCTCCCTGACGGGTGACCCGGTGCAGGAGGTCAGAGCCGGTTTTGCCATCCTGCGCTCATTAGGCCTGCGGCAGCAGGGCATTGAGCTGATCTCCTGTCCCACCTGCGGCCGCTGCCAGGTGAACCTGGAGGCCGTAGCGGCCCGGGTCCAGGAGGAGCTCCAGGACATCAAAAAGCCCCTCAAGGTGGCCGTTATGGGCTGCGCCGTCAATGGTCCCGGTGAGGCGCGCCAGGCCGATGTGGGCATCGCCGGCGGGCGCGGCTTTGGTCTTCTCTTCCGCCACGGCCAGCCGGTACGTAAGGTCAGGGAGGAAGATCTCGCCCGGGTTCTAATCGAAGAAGCGCGCCGCCTGGCAGCCGAAGACCCAGGCGAGGAATAATAGAGGAATAATAAATGAGGAGGTTAAAAATGCGCACGACAGAACTGTTGGCCCCGACCCTGCGGGAGACTCCCGCCGAGGCCGAGATTGCCAGCCACCAGCTACTCCTCCGGGGCGGCTTTATCCGTAAAGCCGCCGCCGGCATCTATACCTACCTGCCCCTGGGCCGGCGGGTGCTGGCCAAAATCGAGGCCATTGTCCGGGAAGAAATGGACCGGGCCGGCGGGCAGGAAGTAGTCCTGCCCATAATCCAGCCGGCCGAACTCTGGCAGGAAAGCGGCCGCTGGGAGGTTTACGGCGAAGAGATGTTTCGCCTCCAGGACCGGCACCAGCGCCAGTTCTGCCTGGGCCCTACCCACGAAGAGATTATCACCGCCCTGGTACGGAGCGAGGTCAATTCCTATAAACAACTACCCTTGCTCCTTTACCAGATCCAGAACAAATACCGGGATGAGCGCCGGCCCCGTTTCGGCCTCCTGCGGGGACGCGAGTTTGTTATGAAGGACCTTTATTCCTTTGACCGGGATCAGGAAGGTCTGAATGAGAGTTACCGCAAGATGTACCAGGCCTATAGCAACGTCTTCCGGCGCTGCGGTCTGGATTGCCGCCCGGTGCAGGCCGACAGCGGCGCCATTGGTGGTAACTACAGCCACGAGTTCATGGCCCTGGCCGCCGCCGGGGAGGCCATGCTGGTATATTGCCGGGAGTGTGCTTACGCCGCCAACGTAGAAATCGCCGTAGCCAGGGCCATGCCCAAAGGGGCGGCGGAGGAACCGGCGCCGTTAAAGGAAGTGGCGACGCCGGGACAACGGACGGTGGCGGAAGTCTGCTCCTTCCTGGACGTCACCCCGGACAGGCTCATTAAAACCCTCTTTTATGAAGCCGATGGCCAGCTGGTGGCCGTCCTGGTCCGGGGTGATCGGGAATTAAATGAAGTCAAGCTGCAAAACCATCTCGGCTGCCGGCAACTGACCCTGGCCGATCCGCAAAGGGTCAGGGAGGTCACCGGAGCCCCGATAGGCTTCGTCGGCCCGGTGGGTTTAACGGGCGTGCCCCTTTATGCCGACCTGGAGATCCCCTATTTGGTCAACGGTGTGGCCGGCGCCAACCGGGAGGATTACCACCTGGTGAATGTCAATCCGGGCCGGGATTTTAAACCGGCCGCCGTGGCCGACCTGCGCCTGGTGGAGGCCGGTGAGCCCTGCCCCCAGTGTGGCGCCCCTCTGAGCCAGGCCCGGGGTATCGAGGTCGGCCAGGTCTTCCAGCTGGGGACTAAATACAGCCAGGCCCTGGGGGCTAACTATACCGACGCCCGGGGCGCGGAACACCCCCTGGTGATGGGATGCTACGGTATCGGCGTCAGCCGGACTATGGCAGCCATAGTAGAACAGTACCATGACGAGCGGGGCATTATTTGGCCCTTGAGCGTCGCTCCCTATCAGGTAGTGATTATCCCGGCGGCCATGAAGGACGACAGCCAGCTGGACGTGGCCGAGGACCTCTACCGGGAACTGGTCGCCGCCGGGGTGGAAGTCGTGCTGGACGACCGGGACGAACGGGCCGGTCTCAAGTTTGTCGAGGCTGATCTCATCGGTTATCCTTTACGGGTCACCGTCGGCAAGCGGACGGTGACCAACGGTACCGTCGACGTCAAATGGCGCTCCCAGGAGAAGGAAGCCCCCCTACCCCGGGAGGGCCTGACGTCGCGCCTTCAGGCCCTGCTGGCCGGAGAAATGCAAAAATATCGCTAGGGGTTGAAGGGTATGGCTGCGGTGAAAAACCTCTGGCAGGAACTGTTGGCCGCCGGGTCCATAAAGAAAGTTGAAATCGCCCGCCGGGCCGGCAGGTGTTGTATTTGGCTCAATTCGTCCCGGCCCCTGGAGCCGGATGCCCTTACAGCCTGCAGGGAGTTTCTGGCCGGGGAGTTTCCCGGCTTTACTTTTATCATTAACCAGGAAGAAGCCCCGCCCCCCGTGGATCTGGAAGTCCTCATAACCGAACAGAGGGCGGCGCTCCTGGCCGAAGTGGCCCGGACCCTGGGCAACGGTGGTGCCGCCTGGCTGGCCGGGGCCAGGCTGGAAATAAAGGGGGATAAACTGCACCTTATCCTGCCGGCTTCCCTGGCCGTCGAAGCTCTAAAGGCGCGCCGGGGGGACGCGGTTCTGCAGGAAGTCCTGGCCCGTTACGGCTGCCAGGTAGAGGTAGAACTGAGGGCTGATGATGACTACCAGCAGGAATTGATTTCCACCTCCCGGCGGCTCCAGGACCGGCAGCTGGAGCAAGTGCGGCGGGAGGAAGCGGCTGCAAGCAAACCCCGGGCCGGTACCGGCAAAGGACCGGCAGACGGCCTGCTCCATGGCAACAAGATTACGGCCGCGCCCCAGCCCCTGAAAGAAGTCCAGGAAGAGGAGAAACAGGTCACCGTCCAGGGGGAGGTGTTGAGCTTTGCTTCCCGTCAACTGAAGTCGGGACGCTGGCTGGTGAGCTTCGATATTACCGATTATACCGACTCCATCAGCGTTAAGGCCTTCATTGACCAGGGGCCCCTGACGGAAAACGGCCTGGCGCCGGGGGACTGGGTCCTGGTCCAGGGGCCGGTCCAGTACGACCGTTACAGCCAGGAACTGGTCCTGATCGCCGATGCCGTCGCCCGGGGCGAGCGGCCGGTGCGGGAGGATCAGGAGCCGGAAAAAAGGGTAGAGTTACACCTCCATACCAAGATGAGCGCCATGGACGGGATCACCGAAGTGGCGACGGCAGTCCAGCAGGCCGCCCGGTGGGGCCATGGAGCCATAGCCATTACCGACCACGGTGTAGTCCAGGCCTTCCCGGCGGCAGCCGAGGTCGGGCGGAAGTACGGGGTGAAGATTATTTATGGCCTGGAGGGCTACCTCTTCGATCATGATGACCAGCCTCCCGACCGCCAGCCGACCTATCATATTATCCTCCTGGTTAAAAACCAGGAAGGCCTGGCCAACCTCTACCGCCTGGTTTCCCGGGCCCACCTGGACTACTTTTATCGTAAACCCCGGTTACCACGCCACATGCTCCAGGAGCATCGGGCAGGGCTTCTACTAGGGACGGCCTGCGAGGCAGGGGAGTTGATCCGGGGTTACCTGGCCGGAGCCGAGGCCGCCCGCCTGGAGGAAATTGCTTCTTTCTATGACTTTCTGGAGATTCAACCCCTGGCCAATAACGACTTTTTAATCCGCCGGGGAGAGATAACCGACCGCCAGGCCCTGATGGACATGAACCGGCAGATTGTCGCCCTGGGGGAAAAATTAGGAAAACCGGTCGTCGCCACCGGCGATGTGCACTTCCTAAACCCGGAGGACGCCATTTATCGCCAGGTCCTCCTAGCCGGCCAGGGCTACGCCGACGAGGTCCAGGCCCCCCTATATTACCGGACGACGGCAGAGATGCTGGCCGAATTTGATTACCTGGATGTAGCGACGGCCCGCCGGGTGGTGATCACCAATCCCAGGCAGATAGCTGACCAGGTGGAAGAGTTAAAACCCATTCCCGATGAATTCTACCCACCGGAGATACCGGGAGCGGAAGAGGAATTGACCCGGATTGTTATGAACCGGGCCCGCGAGTGGTACGGCGACCCCCTGCCGGAACTGGTCCAGGCGCGCCTGGATAAAGAGATGCAGGCCATTATCGGCCACGGTTTTGCCGTCCTGTACCTCATCGCCCATAAGCTGGTGCGTAAATCCAACGAAGACGGCTACCTGGTGGGTTCCCGGGGTTCTGTGGGTTCTTCCCTGGTGGCTACCATGGCCGGGATCACCGAGGTCAACCCCCTGCCACCCCATTACCGCTGCCCCGCCTGCTGTTACAGTGAGTTTATTACCGGCGGCAGCGCCAGGTGCGGCGCCGACCTCCCGGCCCGGGACTGCCCCTGCTGCGGCTCCAAGCTTTTGAAGGATGGCCATGACATTCCCTTTGAAGTCTTTCTGGGCTTTAAAGGGGATAAAGTACCGGATATTGATCTCAACTTTTCTGGTGAATACCAACCCCGGGCCCACCAGTATACCGAGACTATCTTCGGTAAAGATCACGTTTTCCGGGCCGGCACCATTGCCACCCTGGCCGAGAGGACGGCCTTCGGCTTTGTCCATAAATATCTGGAGGAAAAAGGGCTTAAGGCCCGCCAGGCGGAAATCAACCGCCTGGTGAAGGGGATAACCGGCGTCAAACGCACCACCGGCCAGCACCCTGGCGGGTTAATGGTCGTCCCCCGGGGGGTTGATATGCACCAGTTTACCCCCCTGCAGCACCCGGCCGATGACACCGGCAGCGGCACCATTACCACCCATTTTGATTACCACTCCATCAGCAGCCGCTTGGTGAAGCTCGACCTTCTGGGTCACGACGATCCCACGGTAATCAAAATGCTGGAGGATCTCACCGGCGTCAACCCCCGGGAGATCCCCTTGGACGACCCCCGGACCATGTCCCTCTTTTCCAGCGTCGCAGCCCTGGGGGTGAAGCCGGAGGACATTGGCTCCCAGGTGGGCACCTTGGGCATACCTGAGTTCGGCACCCGTTTCGTCCGCCAGATGCTGGAGGATACCCGGCCGCGCACCTTTGCCGAACTGGTGCGCATCAGCGGCTTTTCCCACGGCACCGACGTCTGGTTGAATAACGCCCAGGATCTGATTAAGAGTGGGATGACGCGTTTGAACGAGGCCATTTCCACCCGGGACGACATCATGAACTACCTCATGGAGCATGGCGTGGTGGCGGACATCGCCTTCCGCACCATGGAGGATGTGCGCAAGGGCAAGGGTGTGAAAAAGGAGTACGAAGAGGCCATCCGGGCAGCCGGGGTCCCGGACTGGTTTCTGCAGTCCTGTAAAAAAATCAGCTACCTCTTCCCCAAGGCCCACGCTGTGGCCTATGTAACCATGGCTTTCCGGATAGCCTATTTCAAGGTCTATTACCCGGAAGCCTTCTACGCCTCTTTTTTCAGCATCCGCGCCGACGAATTCGACGCCGACGTGGTGGCCGGCGGGTTGGAGCGGGTGCAGGAGGAGATTGCCACCCTGGAGAAAAAAGGCAACGAGGCCACGGCCCGGGAGAAAAATATCCTCACGATTATGGAGGTGGCCCGGGAGATGTATTACCGGGGCATTATCCTGGAGCGCATCGACCTGCAGAAATCAGCCGCCGGCCGCTTCCTGGTGGCCCCGGGCCGCCTCCTGCCGCCCCTGGGGGCTTTGAGCGGGGTAGGCCAGGCCGCGGCCGAGGCTATCGTCCGCGCCCGGCAGGAGCGGCCCTTTACCTCCATTGAGGACCTGCAGTACCGTTCCCGGGTCAGTAAGACGGTCATCGAAGCCCTGGAAAAGCACGGCGCCCTGGCCGACCTGCCGGCCTCCGACCAGCTGGTGTTTTTCGGGTAGACCCTCACGTTATATCTGGGACACCAACTGGGTATGCAGCTTGCCGGTGGTAGGCTCCAATTCTGGGCTGCCAATCCTGGAACTGGCTTCAGCTGGTTCCTACGGGATTCCGGCCTCTCACTTCCAGCTGCCGTTACATGAACACTTCCCGGTTTTACGCCGGGGGGTGTTTTTAATTTTAATACGATGCCTGTCGAAAACAAAGGAAAGGTGAGACTGCATGTAAACGATAACAAGGCGGACAAGACAGATAATAGCAGTAAAATAAGGAAAGTATAATTAAATTACCTTAACTTTTCCTCATACCACCATACTGACCTGGTAACAGGGGCCAATTTAAGCCGATATTTGCGAAAACAAACCCTCTTGGCACCCCTAATCTTCAGGCTAAAAGATAAATTTCACTCAAAAAAATTTTATTAGGTAGCAGGAATCTGAAAACCCATGGCGAATATATAGAATTAAATAGTAATCGATTACATAAATAATATCAGAATTACCATCAACGATTAAACAGCGGAAGGAACAAGATAATGCCGACCATTAAAGATGTAGCGGAGCAAGCCGGCGTTTCCACCGCCACCGTATCCCGGGTTCTCAACGGCGACAAAGTGAAGGAAGAAACAGAAAAGCGGGTCCTGGCCGCCATTGCAACCCTGGGTTACCGGCCCAACCAGATCGCCCGCAGCTTAAAGACCCAGAAGACCCAAACTATTGGCTTTGTGGTTCCCGATTTTGGACCTTTCTTTATGCAGGTGGCCCAGATGGTGGAGGATATCTTGAACGGCTATGGTTATAGTTTAATCGTCTGTAATAGCAAAGAAAATCTGGCGCGGGAACAAGACCGGGTGAAGATGCTGGCGCAAAAACAGGTTGACGGGCTCCTGGTTGTTCCAACCAGTGATACGGCCGACCATTTGGTAGAAATCCAGGAGGAAGGTACTCCCGTAGTCCTGGTCGACCGTATGGTTAAATATATGGAAGCCGACTGCGTCCTGGTCGATAATGTTAACGGCGCCTACCAGGCGGTAGAGCACCTGGTAACCAAAGGCTACCGGCGCATCGGCCTTATTAATGGCCGCCTGGAAGTCACCACCGGCGAAGAACGCTATCGCGGTTACCTGCGGGTTTTTGAAGATTACAACCTCCCGGTCGATGAGAGCTTAATTCGCAGCGGCGATTTTTCCACTGAGAGCGGTTACGCCCTGATGAAGGATTTGCTGGCCCTCCCGACCCCACCGCCGGCAGTCTTTGTAGCCAATTATTATATGACCATCGGCGCCATGCTGGCTGTTAATGAAATGGGTATTGAAGTACCTCGCGATCTGGCCCTGGTAGGTTTTGACGATATGGAATTAACCAGATTAGCCAACCCGCCCTTAACCGCTGTTGTCCAACCCATGCAGGAGATGGGAGAGAAGGCGGCCCGGCTCATTTACCAGCGGGTGAGTGGTGACAATACCGGTTTCCCGCAGATGTACCGCTTAAAGCCGGAACTGGTCGTTCGCCATTCCACCTGCGTTGTAAATGGAGGTGGGAAGTTGGAAGTGGGTGGTTGGCGAGTTGTGGAAACTGGGTAAACCTATGAAGGGAAATGATGCTAAAAATACAGGATATACTTAAGGAAGGAATTATTGAATAACCTACAAATAATAATAGGCACCCAAAATTCCAGATAAAGATAATATTAAAGCTATGTAGCTTTATAAAAACCCTGGAACTATTAAGTGGAACGTAGTAATTATCATAAATTAACGAGTAGATTACATTTTAAAGCTCATATTAATGACAAAGATGTTAATTATCACAACTTGAATATAAATAACCGGAAACGCCAGATTTTAAGAAAATTGGCTTCTAAAATAACTGAAATTGTAGTTAGGCCTGAACAAGAGACAAAAAAGGAACTCTGGATACAACATAATTTTCTCCCACATATGTTTGAGGAATTTATTTTTCCTTATCAACTACCCATATTGCAAAAATTTGGGTTGAATTGTTATGGATGTTGTGGAGCTAAATTTGAGGTGGGATATAATTAAAAAGATTCCTCGACTCAGAAGAGTATTTGTATCACCTTGGGCAATATCGAAGATATGGCAGAAAAAATTACAAGATGAATATATTTTTTCCATGAAACCCCATCCAGGGGTATTGGCAGAGTTTAATATTGATGAAGATAAAATTCGTAAAGATTTGAGGCATGCCCTGGAGATAACCCGTAATTTTAGAGTCGAAATTATAATGAAAGATAATCACACATTAGGTAATAATCCCCAAAATGTTATTTGATGGTGTAAAATTGCTAAGGAGGAAGTGGAAAGGTTTTAAAGTCCTCTATATACTTTACGATCTCTCAAAAAAAGGAGGTTATAATCGGATATTGGAAAATTAATCTGGGAGGTGGAATACTAAAACAGAGAATAGCGAAGTATAACTAACGGCTTTAAAAAAAGAAAGGAGGAAAAGTATGTTTGGTTTAATTAAGATTAAGAAAAGTAATTATGTCAGGATTTTATTGGGATTAGTTGTTTTGACAAGCCTTTTGTTGTTTACTGCCTGCGGTAGTCAAGGAAAGGAAACACCTTCTGCTAAAGATAACAAAGAAAATGGCGCCCCTAAAGTTAGTGACAAGCTTATTGATTTACGGGTAGGAGTTTCACCCGACGCTATTGATCATGTGACGGTTTTTGCGGCTGCGGATAAGGGCATTTTTGAAAAGCATGGTTTAAATGTAAAATTGAAAACCTATGCAACTGGAGTTGAGTTGGTTAATGCTCTCCAGGCAGGGGACGTGGACGTTTCAGTACTAGGAGTTCCACCTTTTTTATCGGCTGCCTCGAAAGGTATTCCCCTGGTATTAATTTCAGCGAATCACGGCAAACCTGAAACAAATGCCTATAATACCGATCATGCAATAATTGCCCGTCAAGGCTCAAATATTACAGCTGCAAATCTTGAAACCCTGTATAATAAAAAAATCGGTGTTGCTTTCGGAACCAGTAGTGAGCTTTATGTAAAAGGCGTTTTGGATGCTGCAGGAAAGGATTCCAGTAAACTCAACCTTATTAACATGACACCTCAGGACGCGATCTCTGCCCTTGCCAGTGGTGCTATTGATGCACTTGCTTTCTGGGAACCTATACCCTCGAATGCGTTAAAGAAAATACCTGGATCTTATTTAGTTATACGTGGCCAATCTACTTTTAAAAACGTCGGGACGATACTTTCGACTAAAAGTTATGTTGAAAAAAATGGCGAAGCTATTAAACGGTTTCTAGTAGCTGCTGCCGAAAGTCAACAATGGATACGTGGGCATAAAGCGGAAGCAAGTGAAATAGCCTCGCATTGGGCTTCGGGTTTAGACAAGGAAGTAGCTTTAATGGCAATCGATGCAATATCATTTGATATGCGAGTTTCAAAAAATAGCATAGATGCCTTAAATTATATGATGGACTTACTTGATAAGCAGGGTAAGTTAAAAAAGTTTAATTTGGATAATAACCTTATGCTTAAATACAATCAAGAAGTTCAGAAGGAATACCCTCAGTACTTTAAAGATTTACCACCTATTCCCCAGGATAAACAGTTATAACCGGTGTTAAATAAGGTGGGGCATGAGTTTAGGAAACTAAATTCATGCTCCCTAACCTCAACGGGGGGTTACAGAAAAGTGTTTAATAAGTCTCGTTCCTTTATCCGTCATCCCAGTATATGGTTTACTTGTTTGATTTTGGTTTTATTACTTGCCTGGCAGGGGTGGGCGTTTGCAACGATGAATGAAAGAATTACCCCTGATTTAAAGACGGCCTTAGAATCCCAAAAGTATGTAAACATCAAGGTGGTATTACCTTTTTCGCCGGAACCCTTTCACATGGAAAAATTTCATGACATGGGAACGGTTATATTTGCTAATGAAAATTCTATTATGATTAATCGGGTTAAAGCTAAAGATGTCTGGAGCTTGGCGCGGGAATATTGGATTACCAGTATTGCTCTTAATCATCAGTAATGTTTTGCGAGATGACCGGAGGTAAAAAATTTATGATAGCCAAAGCATCACATGAGCCCTTACTTTCTGTGGAAAACCTAAGTCATACTTATAAACATCCTCAGACTAACGAACAGATAAATGCGTTAAACAACATCAATTTGTCAATTTATGAAGGGGAATTTATCTGCCTTTTAGGTCCCAGTGGGTGTGGCAAATCTACTTTACTTTCTATAATAGCCGGCTTAGTTCGCCCATCAACGGGGAAAGTTCTTATGGAAGGAAAGTTAGTAGAAAAGCCGGGCCGTGAACGGGGTGTAGTTTTTCAGGATTACGCCCTCCTTCCCTGGAAAAATGTATACGAAAACATTGGGTTAGGCTTGCAGATACGTAAGGTACCCCGTAAAGAAATAAGACAAACCGTTGATATATTTATTAAACTGGTTGGCTTAAATGGTTTTGAAAATAAATTTCCCCATGAACTCTCCGGCGGTATGAAGCAGCGGGTTGGTGTCGCCAGGGCTCTGGCTAATGATCCAAAAGTTGTTTTAATGGATGAACCCTTTGCAGCGGTAGATGCCCAAACTCGTGCTTCTTTGCAGCGCGAATTAATTGATATCTGGGCTAAAACAGGTAAAACCATAATTTTTGTTACTCATAGTGTAGAAGAGGCAGTAATTCTGGCTGATAGAGTAGTAGTATTAACATCCAGCCCCGGTTGTATCCGTAAAATTATATCCATTGATATCGAACGCGATCAGCGTATTTCTACTAATATTAAGTTCTCTAAAACCTGTGAAGAGCTTTGGAACTTACTCCGTAAGGAGGTAAGGTCCAATTGAATGAAACCTATAGTACGAACAAAAGATGGTTAAGAGGAGTTATTTCTTTCGTAGTTCTTCTGGCCATCTGGCAAATCTCTTATTTACTGGCTAATTTCCCGGCTACGTTGTATCCTCCACCGCTAAATGTATTGCATGAATTGATTTTACTAGGCAAAAAAGGCATCCTGTTGGAATACTTTTTGGACAGTATGCTAAGGTTGCTCATTGCAGCAAGTATTTCTTTCGCTTTAAGCATCCCATTGGGTTTAATACTGGGTTACAGTTCTAAAATAGCAGATATGGTATTACCATTCATAAACTTTTTCCAGTCTATTGCTGATATGGCATGGTTACCAATTGTTATCTTTTGGCTTGGCTACGGTACGAAAACCATTATTTTAGTAGTTGCTTATACGGTTTTTTTTCCTGTTTTGTTTAATACCATTCTCGGAGTAAAACAAGTCCCCAAGAATATGATTAATGCTATTTTAGTCCTGGGCGGTACAAGGAAGCATGTGTTATTTAATATCTTATTACCCGGCGCTATACCAAATATTGTAACCGGTATAAGGGTAGGGGTAGGTTATGCCTTTCGTTCTCTAATTGCCGGGGAAATGATTGCCGGAACTAATGGATTGGGATATATGATTTTTGATGCCCAACGTTCATCTTTAACTCAACGCGTAGTGGTAGGTATGATTCTGATGGGGATTATCTGGCTGGTTTTAGATAGATTTTATCTAAAGCCTTTTGAAAAGGCTACCATAGAGCGTTGGGGTATGGTTGAAAAGGCGAGGTGATCAAATTGGGTAAAATAATTATTACAACCTGGCGGCGGACAAACTGGTTGATACCTTTCATTATAACTTTAATCGTATGGATAATCTTAGCCAATTCAAAGCTATGGCCTGATTACCTCTTGCCATCTCCTCAATCTGTCGTAATTGCCCTTGGGGAGCTGATCAAGACCGGTACACTTACCCAAAATATTATTTTAAGTCTTGAGCGCTTAATAATAGCTTTTATAATTAGCTCTGCCATAGCAATTCCTTTAGGAATAGGTATTGGTGTTAATGTAACTATAGCTCAATATTTTGAACCAGTAGTTAACTTCTTTCAATCGATTGCAGGCATCGCCTGGATACCTATTGCTATATTGTGGTTGGGTGTAGGTTGGGGGACCGTTATTTTTGTCATTGCCAACGCTATCTTTTTCGCAGTTTTATTCAATACGATAGCGGGCGTAGAGAGTATACCAGCTAACATGAAAAATGTCGTACTAACGTTAGGTGGAAACCCCTGGCATGTATTAAAAGAAGTGGTATTACCTGGCTCTCTTCCTAACGTTGTCATGGGCATGCGTCAAGGCCTGGCTATGGGCTGGCGCTCTTTAATGGCGGCAGAAATGATAGCTAGTACAAGTGGTTTGGGGTATCTAATCTGGGATGCTCGTTCTTACTATCGCAGTGACATGATATTAGTTGGTATTTTTTTCACAGGTTTAATTTGGTTAGCTATGGATCGTCTCTTGCTCAGACCATTGGAGATGCATACTATTGAAAGATGGGGCCTGGTACGTATGGGAGAGGATAATATCTAAACTAGTTGATGTTCCAATATATACTTTTGGTAGAGGGTGATATCAGTGCTCACGCATAAATTACAGCGATGCATCAGGCCTGGGTGATATAAGAGGAATGGCGGGGTTTGCGATAATTCATAGCACGGAAAAAATAAATGCATTAGGATGAGGTGGAAAAACATGAATGTAATCCTTGTTGTATCCGACACTTTTCGTTACGATAACCTTTCCTGTTATGGGCCAACTAATGTCAAGACCCCACATCTTGATCGGTTTGCCAACGAGGCTTACGTTTTCGACAATGCTTATTTAGGGTCTTTCCCAACACTACCCAATCGCCTGGATATCATGAGTGGGCGCTTCAGCTGCATTGAGCATGAATGGTGTCCTTTACCAGCTGATACGGTGACGTTGCAACAAATCCTGAGTGCCTCAGGCATCGTTACCCAAATTATTTTCGATAATCCGCATCTAGTCTCGATGGGGTTCAACTATGAGCGAGGCTTCGATGGATGGGAGTGGATCCGGGGGCAGGAGGCTGATAGATGGAAGTCTACGCCACGGAACGTTAAGTTACCTGCGGACCTCAGCAAGTTACGTAGTCCGGATTTTCTAGTGCCAATCATCCTGCGTAACACGGGTTGGTGGAAATCAGAAGAGGATCGATTTGTAGCGCGGTCTATCAAAGCAGCGTGCCAGTGGCTGGAACAAAGCCAGGGTGAAGAGAAGTTCTTCCTGCATATTGACCTTTTCGATCCCCACGAACCATGGGATGCACCCAAAGAATATGTCGATATGTACGATCCGGGCTATATTGGGCCAGAACTCTTCTATGCACATTACGACTTCTGGAGAAATTATCTCACTGAAGACCAACTGAACCACGTGCGTGCTCTATACAAGGCTGAAGTCAGCCTGGTAGATCGATGGATTGGCGTTCTACTTGATAAGATAGACGAGTTAGGTTTGAAAGAAGACACAGCAGTAATTTTCACAAGCGACCATGGCTTCCTTTTTGGAGAACATGGGATTGTTGGCAAGTCGCTTCTCAACAGGGAAGGTTACTTTGAAGCGGTCAGGATGTATGATGAGATTCGTCGGATTCCCTTGATGATCCGTCTCCCGGGCCAAACAAAGGGTCAGCATATTGGTGCGTTGGTACAGTCACCTGATTTGATGCCAACTATCCTCGAGCTCAGCGGTTTGGTGACAACGGAGTCTGTCGGCGGTAAGGAGAATATCCAGGCCCTGCAGTGTGGTGTCTTCTATACTAAAGACTGGCAATTTCGACCGGAAACTCTCCACGGGAAGTCCTTGATGCCGCTTCTGCGCGGCGAGAAGAAGAAGCTTCGTGACATAGTCGTGTCCTCCAACACTCTGATTCACCACACTCCCATTCTGGCCAAGAGTGTCGTCGTGACAGAGGACGGCTGGTGTTTACATTATGCCGGTAATTACCCGGAAGAAGTATGTGATGCAGCAGTATTCCTGAATAAACTGATCGAACCTGGAACTAACCGCGTGCCCAATGAGCCGGCCCTGTTTTATCTCCCCGACGACCCGGAGGAGGAGCGGGACCTTATTCACAGTAACGAAAAGCTGGCCAGGGAAATACACGAACGCTATGTTCACTGGCTCGAAGAAATGGGTACGCCGGAGGCGCATCTCTCCGGCAGGTGCAAGCTGTAGCGAAAAGGAACACTTTCGGGTGCAAGCCCGGCTTACGGCCGAGCTTACACCCATAGTAACTATAGATCATCAGGGAGGGTAGCAACTGCCAATGCCAACAATCTTACAGCCGGGGATCAGAGCACCCGAATTCACATTGCCCGCCGTCAACCTGGGTCAGGAGGTGACTGTTAGTAACCGGTCAACCCACATGACGGTGCTCCTTTTCTTCGGATCTGAAGTAACTGATATCATAGCCGGTCAACTGGCCGGGTACCAGGAGCGACTATCGGATTTCGAAAGGCACAACGCCCAGGTCATCGCTATTACGGATGCTACTCCAGGTGACTTGAGGAAACTGGCGCAGGAGAGAAATATCGAGTTTCCCCTGGCAGCTGATTCTGACCCACTCAGGGGTGTAGCGCGTAGCTATGGTATAGTTGCCAATGAGGCCATCCTGCCGGCTGTATTCGTAGTCGACCAGGAAGGATTGATCCGCCGGGTTTATAATCCCGAGCCAACCATGGGCCTGCCCAACCCAGCCATAGTAAACCGGGCGCTTATCAATCTAGTCAATACACCGAAACCACCTCTTATGACCGCGGATGATTGGCGCCTGGGTTACCCGGAAGCACCTGTTGCCCTGATCGAATACGGTGATTACCAGTGCGGGCACTGCCAGGAACTCTATCGCGTTATCATGGAACTATTGCCCACCTACGGAGACAAGGTGCAGTTTGTTTTCCGACACTTCCCCCTGCGCCATCTGCATCCCCTGGCGGTACCGGCAGCCGAAGCTGCCGAGGCTGCCGGTATCCAAGGTAAGTTCTGGGAGATGCATGCCCGGCTGTTTGCAGCCGATAACGCATTGGAACGGGAAAACCTCATTGAATATGCCCGGGAGATCGGACTAGATGTAGAAAAGTTTACCGCCGATCTGGAGACCCACCGATTCGAAGACGCAGTCAAAGAAGATTATCGCGGGGCGACGCGGAACAAGATCAAGTCACCGCCGACATTATTCATAAACTACATTCTTTTTGATGGACCGCCAACTGCCAAGGCTCTGCGGGATAGGATCGATAGCCTGCTTGCCTGCCATACCTAATTCAGTCAACAAGGCAGATACTTTTCCCTGGAAGACGCACTTCCCGGGTATACTGCTAAAACAAAAAAAACAAAGCGGCAAGAAAGGGACGATTTGTTTGAAACGATACGGTATGGTCCTCAAAGTCAAACCGGAAAAACTGGATGAATATAAAAAGCTGCATGCCGCTGTCTGGCAGGATGTGGCTAAAATGATTACCGAGTGTAATATTCGGAATTACTCTATCTTCCATAAAGACGGTTACCTGTTTAGCTACTACGAATACATTGGCGATGACTACGAAGCCGATATGGCTAAAATGGCGGCCGATCCTATTACCCAGAAATGGTGGGAGGTGTGCATGCCCTGCCAAGAGCCCCTGGAAACCCGTCGCGAAGGGGAATGGTGGGCGGAAATGGAGGAAGTATTTCACCAGGATTGAGTGCAGTTACCCGTAGTCAGGCAATCAACCCCGACCCTGCCACCGGCATATTCCGGTCCCCCCCGGCTCCCAGTTGTAGTAGCCGGCGGCTTAAAGCCTGCGGTTAAAGATGCAGGAAGACATGGTAGTTTAAGGTATGAAGCCAGCTTATGATAGCAGCAATGATCTGATAAATCTTGATGAAGGTGAAGAGAGATGCAGGAGATACTATTTTTAACCACTACTTTACCGAAGATTGGCATCCGGCCGGTAATTGACGGACGTCGTAATGGTGTCAGGGAGTCTCTAGAAGACACCACTATGGGCATGGCCAGGAGAGTCAAGCAGCTCCTGGAGACCAATCTGCGGTATCCCAGCGGGGCGCCGGTGGAGTGCGTCATCGCCGATACCACTATCGGCGGCGTGGCCGAAGCGGCCCGCTGTGCAGAAAAGTTCGCCCGCGCCGGGGTCGGCCTGACGATCAGCGTCACCCCCTGCTGGTGTTATGGGTCCGAAACCATCGATATGGATCCTTTCATGCCTAAAGCCATCTGGGGGTTCAACGGCACAGAGCGGCCCGGGGCAGTCTACCTAGCGGCAGCCCTGGCCGGGCACAGCCAGAAGGGGTTACCGGCCTTTGGTATTTACGGCCGAGACGTCCAGGATGCCGGCGATACGAGTATACCGGACGATGTGGCCCAAAAGTTACTCCAATTCGCCCGGGCCGGACTAGCGGTAGCTTTAATGCGGGGCAAATCCTACCTGTCAATCGGTAATGTAGCTATGGGCATTGCCGGTTCTATAGTGAACCCTGATTTTTTCGAGGGTTATCTGGGCATGCGCTGCGAATATGTAGATATGTCGGAAATAACGCGGCGCATTGACGAGGAGATATACGATCAAGAAGAATATGCCCGGGCTATGCAATGGGTAAAGGAGAATTGCCGGGAGGGCAGCGATCGCAATCACCCGGAAAAGCAGGCTACCCGGGAACAGAAGGAAAAGGAATGGAGTATGGCCGTCAAAATGGCTCTCATCGGCCGGGACCTGATGATCGGCAATTACCGTCTGGCCGAACTGGGCTTCAGGGAAGAGGCCGAAGGCCATAACGCCATTGCCGCCGGTTTCCAGGGCCAGAGGCAGTGGACGGATCACTTCCCCAACGGCGATTTCATGGAAGCCATCCTGAATTCCTCCTTCGACTGGAACGGGGTAAGAAGGCCACACATTATGGCTACGGAAAACGACAGTTTAAACGGTGTGGCCATGCTGTTCGGGTACCTGTTAACCAATACGGCGCAGGTTTTTGCCGATGTACGGACTTACTGGAGCCCGGCCGCTGTGAAACGGGTGACTGGCAAGGAACTGGAAGGTACTGCCGCGGGCGGGATTATTCATCTAATCAACTCCGGCGCAGCGGCTCTGGACGGCAGCGGCCGCCAGACCAGGGACGGTAAGCCGGTAATGAAGCCCTTCTGGGAAATAACACCGGAGGAAGTTAAAGCCTGCCTGGAGGCAACCACCTGGTGGCCGGCTGTCCGGGAGTACTTCCGGGGTGGCGGCTTCTCCTCCAAGTTTGTCACCAGAGGCGGTATGCCGGTAACCATGTCCCGGGTGAATATCATAAAAGGGCTTGGTCCTGTTCTGCAGATAGCGGAAGGCTATACGGTAGAATTGCCGGATGATGTGCATCGTGTTCTGGACGACCGCACTGACCCCAGCTGGCCGACGACATGGTTCGCACCTATCCTTACAGGTAAAGGAGCCTTCACGGATGTTTACTCCGTCATGAACAACTGGGGCGCCAACCACGGGGCTTTCAGTTACGGCCATATCGGCGGGGATTTAATTACCTTGGCATCGATTCTAAGGATACCCGTAAGTATGCATAATGTCCCGCAGGCAAGGATTTTCCGGCCCAGCGCCTGGAGTGCCTTTGGTACGGAAGACCTGGAAGGAGCGGATTATCGAGCTTGCTATAACTTTGGGCCCCTGTACGGGAGATATTAACAAATCAAGAAAAGGAGTAATTTTTCCCGTGAGTAAAACCAAAGCCGAAATCAAAACCGAGCGCGTCCTCAAGGCTCTAAACCATGAAGAACCGGACCGGGTACCAATAACCGACGCTTTTTGGAGCCTGTTCCTGCAAGAGTGGCAGAAGGAAAAGGGGCAGGACGCCTTTATCTATGATTTCTATGACCTTGATATTATGCGGATCAGCCCCAATATGGACCCTCACGTCATGCGCAGCCGTTTCATCGAGAAAAACGATGAGTATATGATTTACGAAAGCGGCTGGGGTTCCATTATTAAAAGGCAAATGGAAGCCCCGATGCCTATGTTCTTGGAGTTCGGCATCAAGTCGGCTGCCGACTATGCCAAGTTTGAGTTCGATGATCCTCTTGATCCCCGCCGCTATTACGACGAACGAGACGACATAATCAATACCGGCGATACCTATCGCGTGTTGCCCAGTTTTGCTGAGACAGTAGAGCGCTACAAAGGCGACTATTTTATATTCGGCAGCGTCTGCGAACCTTTTGAAGCCCTCTGGCGCTGCCGGGGAACCGAAGGTGCTTTGATGGACCTGGTACTCTATCCCGATGAGACCATGGCCTTTATCGACCGCCTGACGGAGCATATGCTGGCCATCGGCAAAAAGCAAATAGAGATGTTCAATTTAAAAGGCATGTACATCTGGGGCGACGTGGCTTACGACAAGGGCATGTTCTTTTCCCCGGACCTGTGGCGGAAGATGTTTTACCCGGCGGTGAAGAAGCTGTGCACCGAGTTTCACGCCATGGGGGCGAAGATTATTTACCACGGTTGTGGGAATGCCCGGGTTATTTACGAAGACCTGATCGATGCTAGGGTGGATTGCTATAATCCCCTGGAAGCCAAAGCGGGCCTGGATGTGGTGGAATTAAAGCGCCAGTACAAGGGCCGGCTGGCCTTTAACGGTAATATTGACGTCCGAGTTTTAGCCGAAGGCGATAAAGAAGCGGTCCGGCGGGAAGTCCTGCGCAAACTAAACGCTGCCAAAGGCGGGGGCTATATCGTTTCTTCCGACCATTCCGTAGCTGCCAATGTACCGCCGCAGAATTATGATTACCTGGTGCAACTGGTACGGGAATACGGGAAGTATCCTCTGGATCTAGGGGAATTTGACGAAGAAATATAGTTATAACCGGGGGCCTGAGGTTTGTAACAGTGCCCCCATGGAAGCTTTACATCTGGATACAGGTTGGGGGGTCAACATGGTACTATCGGAATTTCAATTACGCCAGGATATCTGCGAAGTAGGGCGGCGAATTTACCAGCATGGTTACGTGGCTTCCAATGACGGCAATATCAGTTTCCGCCTAAATGAAAATGAAGTATTGGCGACACCTACCGGCGTCAGTAAGGGTTTTATGACTCCAGAGATGTTGGTTAAGGTCAATATGCAAGGAAAACAATTGGCCGGTCAGTTGAAACCCTCGTCAGAAATAAAAATGCACCTGGAAATATACCGCCAGAGGCCGGATGTTCGGGCGGTGATTCACGCTCATCCACCTACGGCTACCGGTTTCGCTGTAGCCGGCATCCCCCTGGATCGCTGTGTGTTGCCGGAAATTATTATCAACCTTGGGAGTATCCCCCTGGCCGCCTACGGTACACCCTCCACGGATGAAGTGCCGGCAGCAGTGAGGAAGTACATTGGTAACCATGACGCCTTGTTGCTGGCCAACCATGGCGCCCTGACGGCCGGTAGGGACATATATAATGCTTATTATAAAATGGAGTCGCTGGAGTTATTTGCAAAGATCAGCCTGACAGCCAGATTGCTAGGTCACGAAAACGTTCTCTCGGCCGAACAGGTCCAGAAATTGATGGCAATCCGGGCCAAAGCAGGAGTTACTTCATCCAACCCCGGCTGTGTGGATTGCGGTGCCTGCAGCATCTCCCCCCGCGAAGCCCCAGGGGTGACCGGCATACCCGAGGATGAACTGCAGGAGATTATTACCCGGGTAACCCGCAGCGTCCTGGATTCCCTGGGGAACAACAAACAGTAAGGAGCAGGGCGGGAAACAGTCGGGGGCCGGCAACCTACGGCAACAAACTGTTAGGGAGAACATGAGCAGGGTACCAACCCGCAGACCCCTCGCATTGCCACTCCCCATCTTGCGCGGATTGGCCTAGCTTAGAATCACACCTGGTTAACGGTAAAAAATGGTTCATTAGCAAGCTTTAAATCAGGAACCGGCGCCGCCGGTTCCGTCAGGCATCTCACCTCCCACGTCTCACATCTCATATCGGAGGCTTTCTATGACCAAGCAGGCATTAGGCATCCTCGAAGTACGCGGCCTGGCCGCAGTAATAGCCGCCGCCGACACCGCCGCCAAGACGGCCGGGGTCACCATCCTCGGCTATGAACAGACCAAAGGCAGCGGCCTGGCGGTACTGAAGATCAGCGGCGAGGTCAGCGCCGTCACCGCAGCATTAGCAGCCGCCCAGGAACAAGCCGCCAGGGTGAGCACCGTCTTTGCCAGCCGGGTCATCGCCCGGCCCCACACAGAGCTGGCCAGTTATTTAAACTAACGGCCCGGCTGGTTAGAGCCATAGCCCCGGCAGAACTAATTTTCGCCGCCCCTACCTTGCTGGGACAACCGGAAACAGGCAAACCCGGCAGCGGCGGCCCCATAATAACCGCCGGCCAGAGCCATTCCTGCCGGCATTTCCAACTAACGGTAAACCTTACCACTAACAACTAACATCACAATTGCGTAAGGAGGCAAATTAACCCATGAGCGCTTTAGGACTCATCGAAACCAAAGGGCTGGTCGCCGCCATCGAAGCGGCCGACGCCATGTTAAAAGCCGCCAGCGTCGAACTGGTCGGCATGGAGAAGATCGGCTCCGGCCTGGTCACCGTCATGGTCAGCGGCGAAGTCGGTGCCGTCAAGGCCGCCACTGAAGCCGGCGGTGCCGCCGCCACCCGACTCGGCGAAGTAATCGCCGTCCATGTCATCCCCCGGCCCCATAGCGACGTAGCTAGTATTTTGCCAGGAAAAAAAGAAGTCGCGGCGAAAGGAGTCGATTAACATGAAAGACGGCGCCTTAGGGCTCATCGAAACCAAAGGGCTGGTCGCCGCCATCGAAGCCGCCGACGCCATGCTCAAAGCCGCTGGCGTCGAATTGGGCGGCATGGAGAAGATCGGCTCGGGCCTGGTTACCGTCATGGTCAGCGGCGACGTCGGCGCCGTCAAGGCGGCCACCGAAGCCGGGGCCGCTGCCGCCGGGAGACTCGGCGAAGTCGTCGCCGTCCACGTCATCCCGCGGCCCCATGCCGACATCGCGCGGATATTACCCTCCTGAAGTGGTGAAAGCCAATGATTGACGAAGCCACCATCGCCAGCATCGTCGCGCAAGTAGTCAAGAACCTCCAGCAACAGCAGGCCGGCAGCGGCACCATCACCCCTGCGGCAGCAGTAACCAGTTGTAGCGGTACCTGCCGGAGCGCCACCACCCCAGGGTCTACAGACGGGGTAGCCGACTGCCAGGTTGGCGGCACCAGCGCCCACGGTGACCGGGGCGTTTACAGCGATCTAGAAGCCGCCATCCAAGCCGCCAAAGCAGCGCAAAAAGAACTGGTCAATTTAAGCCTGGCCACCCGGAAAGAAATCATCACCGCCATCCGTCAGGCGGCCATCGATAACGTCGAAGCAATCGCCAAACTCGCCCACGCAGAAACCGGCTACGGCCGCGTCGAAGACAAGATCCAGAAGAAGCTCTACGCCGCCCGTCTAACCCCGGGCGTCGAAGACTTAAAGACCGAAGCCATCAGCGGTGACCACGGCCTGATCCTGATCGAGCGAGCGCCCTTCGGCCTCATCGCCGCCATCGAGCCGGCCACCCACCCCGGCTCCTGTGTCATCAACCACGCCATCAGCATGGTCGCTGCCGGCAACAGCATCGTCTTCCTGCCCCATCCCCAGGGCCTCAAGACCACCCAGTACCTGGTACGCCTCTTTAATGATGCCATCCAGCAGGCCGGGGGCCCCGCAGACCTGTTGGTAGTAGGCGACAAAGTCAGCCTGGAGAATTTAGACCTGGTCCTGGGGCACCCCGATGTTGATCTCATCGTCGCCACCGGCGGCCCCGAGGTAGTGGGCCGCGCCTTAAAGAGCG
The DNA here is from genome assembly GCF_051020825.1 of Moorella naiadis (nom. illeg.). Taxonomy (NCBI): domain Bacteria; kingdom Bacillati; phylum Bacillota; class Clostridia; order Neomoorellales; family Neomoorellaceae; genus Neomoorella; species Moorella naiadis (nom. illeg.). The sequence goes on along the minus strand of NZ_JAXGFQ010000003.1, from coordinate 154,772 downwards.
GCAAGAAAGCCATCGCCGCCGGCCCCGGCAACCCGCCGGTAGTCGTCGACGAAACCGTCTCAGATCTAAATTACGCCGCCCAATGTATCGTCGCCGGCGCCGCCTTCGACAACACGGTGCTCTGTATCGCCGAAAAAGTGATTATCGCCGTAGAGCAAATAGCCGACGAACTCCTCTACCACTTGCAGGACCACGGCGCCTATCTCGTACGGGATGAAGGGGATAAAGAAAAACTAATGCGCGCCCTCCTGCCCGCCGGCCAGACCTTTAACCCCGAACTAATCGGCAAAGACGCCGCCGTCATCCTCAAAGCAGCCGGCCTGGACGCCCCGGCGAACACCAGGATTGCTGTTCTGGAATGCCCGCCGGAACATCCCCTGGTACAGAAAGAGCAGCTCCTGCCCGTCCTGCCCTTGGTAAGGGTACCCGACTTCGCGGCCGCCATGGAACTGGCGGTAGAGGTAGAGCACGGCTTCAAACATACGGCCCTGATCCACAGCCAGGACGTCAGCCGCATCACCGCCTACGCCCGCAAGCTGCAAACCGACATCCTGGTAGCCAACGCCTCCTCCGCCGCGGGGCTCCACATCGGCGGCGAAGGCCACTTCAGCCACACCATCGCCAGCCCCACCGGCGAAGGCATCTGTACTCCCCGTACCTACACCCGCGAGCAGCGGACAGTCATCGCCGGGGCGCTACGGACGGTAGATTAATACCGGGCTGGCCGGTAAGCCAGGCCGGCCCCGAGGTGAAAAAACAATGCCAGGTATGCCGTTAGACGAACTCATAGAAAAAATAGCTGCCGCCGGCGTTGTCGGCGCCGGCGGGGGCGGTTTCCCCACCGCCTTCAAGTTAAAAACGAAAACACCCATTGCTACGATCATCATTAACGGCGCCGAGTGCGAACCCTTACTCCAAGTTGACCAGGAGTTAATGGCCCGCTACCCGGGGGAACTCCTAGCCGCCTTAGCTACCCTTGTCCGCGGCACCGGCGCCCAAACAGGAGTTATAGCCCTCAAAGAAAAATACCATAACGCCCAGGCCGCCCTGGCCGGGGCGATCAAGACTTACCCGGATTTACAGCTCCACCTTCTCCCGGACGTCTATCCCATGGGCGACGAGCACCTGCTCACTTACAGCATTACCGGGCAGGTTATCCCCCCGGGAGGCCTGCCCCTGCACGCTGGAGCCGTAGTTCTAAACGTCGAGACCCTGTATAACCTCCACCACGCCCTGGCCGGGCAGCCCGTCACCCATAAATACGTGACTATCACCGGCGCCGTCCGCCGGCCGCTGACCGCCAGGGTGCCCCTGGGTATCCCGGTAGCGGAACTCCTTACCCTGGCCGGCGGCCCCCTAAGAGAGGATTACCTCCTCATAGCCGGTGGCCCCTGCATGGGCAAGCCCGTAAGCAGCAATGCCCTGATTACCAAGACCACCAAGGGCATTATCGTGCTGCCCCTGGACCATCCCCTGGCCGCCACCTATCGCCGCGATTTAAACCAGGAGCTCAAGCTGGCATTAAAGGTCTGCTGCCAGTGCCAGCAGTGCACCGACTTCTGCCCGCGCCACCTTCTGGGGCGCCCCCTGGAGCCCCACCGGGTCATGCGCGCCGCCACCTACGGCCTGGCCGACGTAACCTTACCCCAGGCCCTTCTCTGCAGCGAGTGCGGCCTCTGCGACCTCTACGCCTGCCCCTTTAACCTCTCCCCCCGGCAGGTGAACCGCAAAATCAAGGCCGAACTACAGCAGCAGGGCTTTAAGCCCGGCCCCTGGCAGGCTACTAATCCCTCCCCTTTCCGGGCAGGACGGCAGGTACCCACTAAAAGTATTATCAGCCGCCTGGGCCTAAAAGAATACTACGCCCGCCCGGTGGCCTTCCAGGAAGAAGAAATAAACGTCCAAGAGGTCCGCCTACCCTTAAAACAGAGCGCCGGCGCCGCTCCCGTACCGGTAGTCAAAGCGGGCGACCGGGTCCAGGCCGGCGACCTCCTGGCCCTGATAGGCGAAAACACCCTGGGGGCCAGCCTCCACGCCAGCAGCAGCGGCACCGTCGTCGCCGTCAACGACAGTATCATTATCAAGGAAGGAGCCATCCGTGGTGAACGTTGACCGCCACCCCCAAATGAACCTCACACGACGGCTAATGGCACCTGTTGCTGGCGCAACATGGAAGTGGCAGGTTTCAGCTTTCCATCAGGAACTGGCACAGCCAGTTCCTTCCCTGGATCCCACCTCCCACTTCTCACTTCCCATATCTCAATTTGGAGGTGGCGCCTGATGGGCATAGCCTTAGGTCTGATCGAACTCAAGAGCCTGGCGCGGGGATTACAGGTCGCCGACAGCTGCCTTAAAGCCGCGCCGGTAACCGTAAAAATACGCACCACCTGCCCGGGGAAAAGCCTCATCGCCGTCAGCGGCGAGATTAGTGCCGTCCAAAGCGCCGTTGCCCACGGCGTCACCAGCGGCGGGGTGACGGTCATCGCCAGCCTGGTCCTGGGCAACCTGCACCCCGGGGTATGGCCGGCCCTGGCCGGGGTGGTCCCGGGCGAAACAAAAGGCGCCCTGGGCGTCATCGAAACCTTCAGCGTTACGGCCGCCATCAAAGCCGCCGACACCGCCGCCAAGGCCGCCATTATCGAGCTCCGGGACATCCGCCCCGCCTACGGGCTGGGAGGGAAAGGCGTAGTCATCCTGACCGGAAGCGTCGGCGCCGTCCAGGCCGCTGTAGATGCCGCCACCTTACCCCTTAAAGAAGAAGGAGAACTCGTAGATGCTGTTGTTATCCCCTCGCCTCACCCGGAAGTCTGGGAGCAACTAGCGTAAACCCAAGCCCCAGCGGCGAAAGGCGGACTATTCCCCCCCAATTTATTTATATTATATTTAAATGCTACTTTAGCAACCGGTTGTTCATAAATCGGAGTGGGTACGGAGTTGGTAGGGAGCAGGTAGCCAAAATCATTTAAACCACATTTAATTTAATCCCCTCCCGGGTGGCCAAGAAAAGCCGGTTCACCAGCCGGCAGGCTAAATGGCCGGCCTGCCGCCAACTTCCGGGGCATTGCCAGCCGCCTATTAGGGAGGGCTGCTGCCATCCAGATTGGCAGTCCTGACAGCCAACCATACTTAAAAGCAAGGTGACCGCTCAATGACCACAACCGCCCTAATTGAATTAATCACCAGGGAAGTACTGGCCGAACTAAAGGAACGCCGGGGTAAAACCGCCGGGATCAATACGGCAGCCGCTTCTAACCCGGCAGCCAAACGGGTACCTGTCGCCGTCTCCGCCCGCCACGTCCACCTGGCGCAGCAGGAGATCGCTATCCTCTTCGGCCCGGGCTACCGGCTGACCAAACGGAACGACCTCTACCAGCCGGGGGAATTCGCCACCAACGAGGTCGTCACCCTGGTAGGCCCCAAACTGCGGCCCCTGACCGGCGTCCGCATCCTAGGGCCGGTGCGCGACCGTACCCAGGTGGAGATCTCCCGCACCGACGCCATCCTCTTAGGTATCCCGGCACCGGTGCGCCGTTCCGGGGACCTGGCCGGCTCCGCCCCCATTACCCTGGTGGGGCCTAAAGGCTCCGTCACCCTGCCCGAAGGGGCCATCATCGCCAACCGCCACATCCACATGAGCCCGGTGGAGGCAGAAAAGTGGGGCCTCAAGGACAACGACGAAGTCACGGTACGGACCATCAAGACTGAAAGGCCCACCATCTTCGGCGGCGTCCAGGTGCGGGTCAGTCCCCAATTCAAGCTTATCATGCACATCGACACCGACGACGCCAACGCCGCCGGTCTCCGGTGTGATGACGAAGTAGAAATCAGGTGAGAAGATGCTGATTGCTGAAGTGACCGGTACAGTGGTCGCCACCCGCAAGCACGAAAGCCTGACCGGCAGCAAACTCCTCCTCATCCGGCCCCTCCAGGGCAGCCGCCGCGGGGAAACCCTGGTGGCCGTCGATGCTGTGGGCGCCGGCAAAGGAGAACTGGTGCTGGTGGTCACCGGTAGTGCCGCCCGGCTGGGCCTCAATGTGGCCTATGCCCCGGTGGACCTGACCATTGTGGGTATAATCGACCAGGTGGAAGGGGACATCAAGGGGCTGTCGCGGTAGGCTGATGCTCGCTACGTCTGGGGTAATCAAATCAATTACCTGCAGGCACCGCCAGGAGTCCCCCGTGGCGGTAATTAACCTAACTGGCCCCAGGGTAAAATGCGGGGGAGGCGGGGGTGCAGCCAGAAAGGTGTAGGTAGTTTCCCTGGAAGATCCCAACTGTCACTAACTGCCTTTTATAGTAGGAGGAAAAACCGGTGCAAATCCTGGCCTTAAACTGCGGCGGGTCTTCGGTAAAGTATAAAGTCTTCGCCATGCCGGCGGAGAAAGCCCTGGTCCAGGGCAGCGTCGAGCGTATCGGCAGCTCGAAAACCACTTTGCACCACCGGGATTTAATGGATGGGTCCAGAGATTGCCAGAAACACCTGCCCCGGGGGGGTTACGTGGAGGCCCTGGCAGAGATTCTTAACTTGCTGCAGCCTTACCACCTGGATGCCGTCGGCCACCGGGTGGTCCACGGTGGCGCCAGTTTACGCCGCCCGACCCGCATCGATGCCACGGTGCTGGGCACCCTAAAGGCCTGCTGCCAGCTGGCGCCCCTGCACAACCCGGCCAACATTGCCGGTATCGAGGCCGTGACCAGGCTCCTGCCTGGAATACCCCAGGTGGCCGTCTGCGACAACACCTTCCACCTGAGCCTGCCGCCGCAAGCCTACCTTTACGGCCTGCCCTACGAGTATTACGAGGGCTATGGCCTGCGGCGCTATGGGTTTCACGGCATCACTTTTACCTATATGGTCAACCGCGCCGCCGAGATCCTGGGGCGGGACTTGAAAGAACTAAAGATTGTTTCCCTCATGCTCGGTAGCGGTACCACGGCCAACGCCTGCTGTCACGGGGAATCTATCGACGTCTCCACCGGCTTTACCCCCACCGAGGGGCTCCTCCAGTCCACCCGCTGCGGCGACGTCGACCCCGGCGCCCTGATTTTTCTCCTGCGGCAGGAAGGCCTTTCCCCCGATGATTTGGAGGAAGTAATCAACAAGAAAAGTGGTTGGTTGGGTATCTCCGGCGTCAGCAACGATTACCGAGAGTTAGAAGTAGCAGCCGTTGCCGGGCATGAACGGGCTCGCCTGGCCCTGGAGGTCCTGGCCTACCGGGCGCAGAAATATGTGGGCGCCTACGCGGCGGCCATGGGCGGGATTGATGTTTTAATCTTTTCCGGCGGTATCGGGGAAAAGAGCGCCAGGTTGCGCGAGGAGATCTGCCGCAACCTGGAGTTCCTGGGCATCGAACTGGATGGCGACAGCAACGAAAACGGCAGCGGTGACCGCCTGATCTCAATCCCGGAAGCTAGAGTTCAGGTCCTGGTGGTGCATACCGACGAAGAAGTTATGATTGCCCGGGAAACGATAAGGGTGCTGATTGGAGAGGACCTCATTTAAGATGGTTTGCGCCCGTTACTCTTCCACTTTCTACCTCATTCCTTAAAGGAGATGTCAAATTATGCGCTATCTCGCCTTTGACCTGGGGGCGGAGAGCGGCCGGGCCATAATCGGTACCCTGAGCGAGGGCCGCCTCACCCTGAAAGAGATCTACCGTTTCCCTAACGAACCCATCAGGATCCCCAACGGCCTGCACTGGGATGTTTTACGCCTCTTTCACGAAATGAAAGAAGGCCTGCGCCGGGCTGTGGCCCGCTACGGGACGGGCCTTAAAAGCCTGGCCATTGACACCTGGGGCGTGGATTTCGGCCTCCTGGGGGAAAAGGATATCCTCCTGGGCAATCCCTACCATTACCGGGACGGCCGCACCCGGGGCATAATGGAAGAAGCCTGCAAGGTAGTATCCCGGGAAGAGATTTTCCGGCAAACTGGCATTCAGTTTATGCCCATCAACTCCCTTTACCAGCTCATAGCCTGGCAGCGACAGCAGCCAGGCCTGTTAAGCCAGGCCCGGACCCTGCTAATGATGCCCGACCTCTTTAACTTCTTTTTTACCGGCATAAAAGCTAGCGAATTTACCATCGCCAGCACCACCCAGATGTACAACCCCTGCACCGGTAGTTGGGCTACCGGCATGCTGGAAAAATTGGGGTTACCGGTTACCCTGCTCCCGGCCATCAACTCGCCGGGGACGATTATAGGCCGTCTCTTACCCCGGGTAGCCCGGGAAACGGGAGCGGTGGAAATAGCCGTCATCGCCACCGGCAGCCACGATACGGCCAGCGCTGTGGCCGCCGTCCCGGCAGCAGGGCCGGAATACCTGTACATCAGCTGCGGCACCTGGTCCCTGGTAGGGGTAGAGGTCAAGGAACCGGTAATTAACGAACAAACCTTTAGCCTTAACTTTACCAACGAAGGTGGGGTGGGCGGTACCTTCCGGCTCCTCAAGAATGTCACCGGCCTGTGGCTGGTCCAGGAGTGCCGCCGCACCTGGGCGCGCCAGGGGGAAGCTTTAAGCTACGCTGAGCTGGCGGCCCTGGCCCGGGAAGCCAAGCCATTGACAGCAGTTGTCGACCCGGATCACCCGGCCTTCCTGAACCCGGAAGACATGCCGGCGGCCATCCAGGTATACTGCCGGGAAACGGGCCAGCCTGTGCCCCGGACTAAAGGCGAGATCGTCAGGTGCGCCCTGGAGAGCCTGGCCTTGAAATACCGCTGGGTGCTGGAAAAGCTGGAGGGCATCCTGGGGAAGCAACTGCCGGTCATCCATATGGTAGGCGGCGGCACGCAGAACGAGCTCCTCTGCCAGTTTACCGCCAGCGCCATCGGGCGCCCGGTGGTGGCCGGCCCAGTGGAAGCCACGGCCGCCGGCAACCTGCTGGTCCAGGCCATGGCGCTGGGGGAAGTGGAGGATTTAGCCGCAGCCCGGGAAATCGTGCGCCGTTCTTTCACCCTGCAAAACTATGAACCAGAGGGTACAGAATTATGGGATAAAAGGTACAACAGGTTTGTAGAAATACTTAGCTAGCGAGATTACTATTACCCAGGCTTTTTAGAGCGATAATTCAACCATGGAAATTCAGGAATATCACGGCCTGAAGCAGATTTTAGCTGCGTCAGGCCTACTTTTTTGGTTTTTTTGGGGCGACTCATTGGCAAGGGCCATGCTATGGCTCCAGCATGAAATAGTTCAAAAGTGCTCTTTTTTCCGCTTAAAAACGGCTCAGATAATCAGCCCCGGCTTGATTTTTCCCTTGCGGGACGGGAAATCATATGCTATACTATTTTCAGGTTGTTTTCCGCTAGATATTACTTTGTTGCTTTGCTGGAAAAGAGTGGGTTGCTACCCACTCTTTTATGTTGACGGCCGGGAGGTAAATCTTTGAGTAAACTGACAACCCTAATCCAGGACCTGGTGGAACCGGTGCTTACCCCCCTGGGCTATGAACTGATCGACCTGCAATACGGCCGAGAGGGGGGCCGTTATATCCTGCGGCTCTTCATCGATAGGCCGGAAGGAATCGGCCTGGATGACTGTGAAAAGGCCAGCCGGGCTGTGGGGGAGATTCTGGATCGGGAAGACCCTATACCCAACAGCTACTACCTGGAAGTATCTTCCCCGGGCCTGGAGCGCCCGTTGAAGAAGGAAGACGATTTTAAACGCTTTACCGGGCGCAGGGTCAAGCTGCGCACCTTCACTCCCATTGACGGGCAGCGCCACTTTCAAGGGCGGTTACGCGGTTACCAGGAGGGCGCGGTCACGTTAGAACTCCCGGAGGGGCAGCAACTGGCCATACCCCTGGAACAGGTAGCTACTGCCAGGCTGGTGTTTGACCCGGCAGATGACGAGGAGGCCTAGTTTAAGGATGAATAGTGAGTTTATCCAGGCCCTGCGGGACCTGGAGAGGGAAAAAGGCATTAATGCCGGCGTCTTGCTCGAAGCAATTGAAGCGGCCTTGATTTCGGCCTATAAAAAGAATTTCGGTTCCCTGCAGAATGTGAGGGTTGATATCCAGCGGGATACCGGGGAGATTAAAGTCCTGGCCCAGCGCCAGGTGGTAGAAGAGGTTACCGACCCGCGGCAGGAGATTTCCCTGGAGGAAGCCCGGGCCCTTAATAGCAATTATGAACTCGGCGATATAGTTGAAAGGGAAGTAACCCCGCGGGATTTTGGCCGCATTGCCGCCCAGACGGCCAAACAGGTGGTCGTCCAGAGGATCCGCGAAGCCGAGCGGGGGATGATTTATGAAGAATTTATTGGCCGGGAAAATGATCTCATTACCGGCGTGGTCCAGCGCCAGGAGGGTAAAAACGTCATCCTGGACCTGGGCCGGGCTGAGGCCATCCTGCTTCCCAGTGAACAGAGTCCCGCCGAAACCTATCGCCAGGGGGAGCGTTTAAAGGCTTACGTCCTGGAGGTCAGGAAGACCAACAAGGGGCCCCAGATTTTAGTATCCCGGACCCATCCAGGCTTGATTAAACGACTCTTTGAACTGGAAGTCCCGGAGATTCATGACGGTATCGTCGAAGTCAAGGGTGTGGCCAGGGAGCCCGGGGCCCGGTCGAAGATCGCCGTTCATTCCCGGGATGAAAAGGTCGACCCGGTGGGTTCCTGCGTAGGCCCCCGGGGGTCGCGGGTCCAGGCTGTAGTCCAGGAATTGCGGGGGGAAAAGGTAGATATTATTAAATGGAGTGAGGACCCGGCTGTTTATGTGGCCAACTCCTTGAGCCCGGCGCGGGTTCTGGATGTCACCGTCGATGAAGAGAACAAGGTCAGCCAGGTAATCGTGCCCGATAACCAGCTCTCCCTGGCTATCGGCAAGGAAGGCCAGAATGCCAGGCTGGCGGCCAGGATTACCGGTTGGAAAATCGATATTAAACCGGAATCGGAAGCCGGCGATTGGGACGACTGGGAGGCCGACCTGGATCTTGACGGCGGCCTGGAGGAGGAGTAAGCTTGCCTAAGCCCCGCAAAATACCCGTAAGGATGTGTGTCGGTTGCCGGGCCCGCAATGACAAACGCAATTTACTGCGGGTAGTGCGGACACCGGAACAGGAGGTAGTTGTTGATCCTACCGGTAAACGGGCCGGGCGTGGCGCTTATCTCTGCCCGCGGGTGGAATGCCTGCGGAAAGCCGTTAAGAGCCGGGCCCTGGAGCGGGCCCTGGGTGTAGTCGTTTCTCCAGAGGTATTGGCCCGCCTCGAGTCCGGTTTTAACCGGGGAAGCAGTGATGAATAGAATCTATAGTCTTCTCGGCCTGGCCTGTCGGGCCGGTAAAATCGCCTGGGGTTACCAGGCGGTGGTGGCCGCCCTTAAAGGTCATAAAGCAGAACTGGTTTTACTGGCCGGGGATAGCAGTCCCCGGCTCCAGGCAAAACTGCTGCGGTCTTGCCGGGAGTACGGCAGTCAGGGGTTGATTTACGGGCAAAAAAACGAACTGGGAGCAGCACTGGGTAAGCCCCCGTGTGCTGTCGTCGCCATTACTGATAGAAACTTCGCCGCCTTAATTCAAAATGGGGTACGGGAGGTTGATGTATGAAAATATGGGGGTGGTTTAATGGCCAAAACGCGCGTTTACGAATTAGCCAAGGAATTAAAGGTTACCAATAAAGATCTCATAGATACCATGGCCCGGCTGGGGATTTATACCCGTTCCCACATGAGTGTCCTGGAAAATGGGGAAGTTATCAAAGTACGCAATCACTACCGGCAGCAGTGGCGGGCGGCCAAGCTGGCCCGGATGAAGCGGGAACAGGCCGGGGTCAAGGCTAAGCAGGCTGAGGCCGGAGCCCAGGCACCAGCAGCTACCCAGGCGGAGGCACAGCTAGCCCGTCCGGAAGGATCGCCGGCTCGACAAGAAGCTTCCCCCGTAGCCCCACCGCCAGCCCCGGCAGCCGGGGTAGCGGCGCCACAGGCTACCGGGACGGTAACTGCCCCGCCGGCACCGGCCACAACGGCAGGACCAGGTCCCTTAACTGCCGGCGGGCCTCGGGGGCAGGCTCAAGAGGCTCCGGCCCCGGAGGAATCCCGGCCCCGCCAGCAGGCGCAGTCTCAGCCGCGGCAACAACGCCCACAGGGACAACAACAGCAGCCCCGGCACAGGGATAATAGGGTCTATAATCAAAGGCAGCCGGCAGGTCGAGAGCCCCGGGCCCAGGTGGGCCTACCCCAACATCCCCAGGCCGGCGAGGCCGGCCAGCGCCAGCGTCCCCAGGGCGGCGAACCCGGCCGGGGGCAGCAACCATGGCGGGATAAAAGGCACCGGGGCGAAGGACCCCACCGCCAGGAAGAGAATAGAGGCCCGTCCCGGGAAACCCCGGCGGCCCGGACCGACACCAGGGACCAGGGAGTTGGCCAGCGACCGGCGGCCGACAGGGGCCAGCGCCGTCCAGGTCCGGCTTACAATAAACCCCTGCGGATTCCCAAACCCCCGGAGGCAGTCACTAAAGACTTGCCGGAAAAACGTCGTGAGCGGCCTAACGCCAAACCGGCTACCAAACCCGAGGCCGGGCGCAGTCGTAAAAAAGAGCTGGAACACCAGCGGGAAGAGCGCCTGCTGCGGCGGGATAGGAATAAAGGCAAGGCTCAGAAGCATAAAGAGACCCCCAAAGTGGTCTTTAAGATTACCCTAACCGGAAACATCACTGTTCAGGAACTGGCCAAGAGGATCGGGAAAACGGCGGCCGAGGTTATTAAGTACCTCATGGGCCAGGGTATAATGGCCACCATCAACCAGGAACTGGACATCGACACCGCGGCCCTGGCAGCCCAGGATCTGGGTGCGGTTGTGGAGATTAAACAAGAGAAGCCGCTTACCGAACTGGAAGACCCGGTCGACCCGCCGGAGACCCTGCGCGAACGGCCGCCGGTGGTTACCGTCATGGGCCACGTCGATCACGGGAAAACCTCCCTGCTGGATGCCATCCGCCGTACCAACGTTACTGCCAGCGAAGCTGGAGGTATTACCCAGCACATCGGGGCCTACCAGGTCAGGCTGAAGAACCGGAAGATCACCTTCCTGGATACTCCTGGTCACGCGGCCTTTACCGCTATGCGCGCCCGGGGCGCCCAGGCTACAGATATTGCCATCCTGGTGGTGGCTGCCGACGACGGCGTCATGCCCCAGACCATTGAGGCTATCAACCACGCCAAAGCAGCCGGCGTGCCCATTGTCGTGGCCATTAATAAAATTGATCGCCCCGATGCCAACCCGGACCGGGTCAAACAACAGCTGACGGAATACGGCCTGGTCGCGGAGGAATGGGGTGGCGAGACCATTATGGTTCCGGTGTCGGCGGTGACGAAACAGGGCCTCAACGAACTTCTGGAAATGGTCCTGCTGACGGCCGATGTGGCCGAGCTTAAGGCCAACCCGGATCGCCCCGCCCGGGGTATCGTTATTGAAGCCCAACTTGACCGGGGTCGTGGCCCGGTGGCCACCATGCTGGTCCAGAAGGGCACCCTGAAGGTAGGCGACAATCTGGTCGCCGGTGCGGTAAGCGGTCGCGTCCGGGCCATGGTGGATGATCGCGGCGAACGGGTGAACAGCGCCCCCCCGTCCACCCCGGTGGAAGTCCTGGGTTTGTCGGAGTTGCCTGAGGCCGGCGATGTCTTCCAGGTAGTCGAGGATGAGAAGCTAGCCCGCCAGATCGCCACCTCCCGCCAGGAGGAAAAACGCCAGGAAGAGATGCAGGTTGCCGGCAAGACCTCCCTGGATGATCTGTTTAAACAGATGGAAGCCGGGGAAGTTAAAGAACTGAATCTGGTAATTAAGGGGGATGTCCAGGGTTCGGTAGAGGCTTTGCGGAGCGCCCTGGAGCAACTCTCGACCAAAGAGGTCAAGGTGAACCTCCTCCACGGCGGGGTGGGGGCGATAACGGAGACCGACGTCATGCTGGCAGCGGCTTCCCGGGCGATTATCATCGGCTTCAACGTCCGGCCGGAAGCCAATGTCCGCAAAGCAGCCGAGGAAGCCGGGGTGGAGATCCGGCTCTACCGGGTCATTTATGAGGTTGTTGATGACGTCCGGGCGGCCATGTCCGGCCTCCTGGAACCGGAGCAGCGCGAGGCCACCCTGGGCCGGGCCGAAGTCCGGGCTACCTTCAAGGTTCCCAAGGCGGGTACAGTAGCCGGCTGCTTGGTTACAGAAGGCAAGATCCAGAATCATGCCCTGGCCCGGGTTATCAGGGACGGCGTTGTGGTCTTCGAGGGCCGCATCGATTCCTTGAAACGCTTTAAAGACGATGCCCGGGAAGTAGCCCAGGGCTACGAATGCGGTGTTGGCCTGGAGAAGTTCAACGACATCAAAGAGGGCGACGTCATCGAAGCCTACACCATCGAAGAGATCAAACGGGAACTTTAGGGAGGCGATGGCCGTGACCGCGAGGAACCAGCGGGTAGCTGAAGAGATGAAGAAAGAAGTCGCCCGGATTATCCGGGATGAAGTCAAAGACCCGCGCCTGGAAGCTGGCCTGGTGAGCGTTACGGGAGTAGAACTATCCAACGACCGCCACTATGCCAAGGTCTATGTCAGTATCTACGGCGACGATGAGGTTAAAAATCAGGCCATGGAGGGACTGACCAGGGCTACCAGCTTTATCCGGCGGGAGATCGGCCAGTGTTTGAGCCTCCGTTATACACCGGAGATCACCTTTAAAATAGATGCCTCCATCGAGCACGGGGATCATATCAACCGGTTGCTGGCCCGGGTGAGGGCCGGGGAACAGCCTGATGAGTGACATCGCTAGGATAGCGGCCACCTTAGCCACGGCCCGGGACGTGGCGGTGGCCACCCACATTATCCCGGACGGGGATTGCTTGGGCTCTATGCTCGCCCTGACCCTGGCCCTCAGGGACCGGGGCGCCAGGGTAGTGGCTATTAATGCCGACCCGGTCCCGGAGATGTTCCAGTACCTGCCGGGGCAGGAGACCATTATACCCCCAGCCAGGGTAACCCAGATGCCGCCGTTACTCGTCATGGTGGATTGTACGGACCTGGAACGAGCCGGTAACGGCTTTGGCGCCTGGCAGAACCGGGTGGAGAAGATAATCAACATCGACCATCACGTCAGTAATACCCGTTTCGGCCACCTGAACCTGGTGGATGGCCAGGCGGCGGCAACGGCGGAATTAATCTACGCCATCCTTGAGGCTATACCGGTAAACATTACCCCGAAGGTGGCTACCTGTCTTTATACGGGTCTGGCCACTGACACCGGCTCTTTCCAGTATGAGAGCTGTACGGCCCGGACCCTGCGCCTGGCCGCCAACCTCATGGAAAGGGGAGCCCTAATGCCCCTCATCCGGGAATACCTGTGGGAAAGGAAACCCTTGCATAGTATCCGCCTCCTGGCGGCTACCCTGCCTACTCTCACCCTGGCCTACGACGGGCGGGTGGCCTGGCTGACGGTAACCAGGGCGACCCTGGAGGCCACCGGTTGCGGGCCGGAACATGCTGAGGGCCTGGTCAATTATCCCCGCAGCATTGCCGGGGTAGAAGTCGGCCTGCTCTTCCGGGAATTACCCGAAGGTAAAATCAAGGTCAGCCTGCGTTCGAAAAAAATTGTGGATGTCAACCAAGTGGCGGGCTTATTTGGCGGCGGCGGTCACCGCCGGGCCGCCGGCTGTACCCTTGCCGGCGAACTGGAGACAGTAGTCGCCAGGGTGGTGGCCGCCGCCGGTGCGGCCCTGACAAAATGATCACGGGCTTTATTAACGTCTTAAAACCACCGGGGCTGACCTCCCACGACGTCGTCCAGCAATTACGCCGGATTCTAAAAGAAAAGAAAATCGGTCACGCCGGCACCCTGGATCCCCTGGCAGCCGGCGTCCTGCCGGTGGCCGCCGGCAGGGCCACCCGTTTGCTGGAGTACCTTCAGGGGGATAAGGCTTACCGGGCTGAATTTATCCTGGGCCTCAAGACCGACACCCAGGACCTGGACGGCCGGATCCTGGCCCGGACGCCCTGCCCGCCCTTTACAAAGGGGGAATTGCAGGCGGCTGCTATACCCCTGACAGGACCGATCCTCCAGGTACCGCCCATGGTATCGGCGGTACACTATCAGGGGCGCCGCCTGTATGAACTGGCCCAGGAGGGCCTGGAAGTGGAACGGCCGGCGCGGCCGGTGACCGTCTACCAATTTCAAGTCCTTAAGGCCTGGCGCGACCCTCCCTATTACCGGGCTTTAGTGGATATTACCTGTTCCCGGGGCACCTACGTTCGTACCCTAGGGGCTGATTGGGGCGACCGTCTGGGCGTGGGGGCCACCCTGGCCTTTTTGTTGCGCACCCGGGCCGGGAGCTTCCGGCTGAGCAGTGCCTGGACCCTGGAAGAAATCGCGGCTATGGCCAGGGCGGGCAGCCAGGAGTTTCTCCTGCCCCCTGCCGCCGGCCTCCAGCACCTGGCGGCGGTTACTGTACCCGAGGATTTTATTCCGGCCGTGCGCAACGGCGTCGCCCTCAAAAGAGAGGTATGCCCGTTGCTGCCGGTAGTTCAGGCCGGCGATATCGTGCGCCTGGAGGATGGGGCCGGGGAGCTCCTGGCCCTGGCTCGGGTGGAGGACAATAACCAGGGGGCATATCTTTTTAAGCCCCATAAGGTTTTGTGAAGGGGTAGTAATGATGCAGGTATGGCAGGGATTACCCCGGGGTTTGGCTACAAGCGGCTGCTACCTGGCCCTGGGGAACTTCGACGGGGTGCACCGAGGTCACCAGCATTTAATCAGCACCATTGTCCAGCGCGCCCGGTCCGGCGAAGGGCCGGCCATAGTAATTACCTTTACCCCGCACCCCTCCCGGGTCCTGGGTGGCAACCCGCCCGGGCTGTTAACTACCACTGAGCGCAAGATAGAACTCATTGCCAGGTTGGGTGTAGATCATTTATTCCTTTTACCCTTTACGAAGGAAATGGCGGCCCTGGACCCGGAGGTCTTCAGCCGGGAGATTTTATGGTTCCATTTCCATCCCCGCCTGGTGGGGGTAGGTTTTAATTTTACCTTCGGCTACCGGGGGGCGGGCACCCCGGCCCTGCTACGCCGTCTGGGGGCGGAGCTGGGTTTCAACGTGCTGGTAATGGCGCCGGTAACCCACCGGGGCCTTATTGTCAGCAGTACGGCCGTCCGCAATGCCCTGGGCCAGGGGGATATCACCCTGGCCAGGGAGCTCCTGGGTTACTGGCCGGTCCTGGCCGGGAGGGTGGTGCCGGGCGAACAGCGCGGCCGCCGCCTGGGCTTTCCCACGGCCAATCTGGCGTTACCGCCGGAGTTGCAGCTGCCCGCCTATGGCGTTTATGCCTGTTTTGCTTCCTGCCGGGGAAAGAGCCATGGGGCGGTAGTAAACATCGGCCGGCGGCCGACCTTCGGCCCTTCTTTACCGGCGACCATTGAGGCCCATCTCCTGGATTTCAGTGGGGATCTCTATCACCAGGACCTGGCCCTGGAGTTCCGGGCTTTTTTACGCCCGGAGCGCAAGTTTACCAGCCCCGGGGAGTTAAAAAACCAGATGGAGGTTGACCGGGACCAGGCGCGGCTGATCCTGGCAGGCGAGCCCGCGCCAATAATGTCATCACGGGACCAGCAGGCGTAACCAGCCCGGAATTCCTGGCGTAATATATACTGGTTTAATAAATTTTACCAGGGTAGATTGGGGCTGGGACGATGAAAGTTATTATTACCGCCCACGCCAGGAAACGCCTGCAGGATCTACGCCAGGAGCAGATAGAAGAGGAAGATATCTATACTGCGACCCGGAGTATACCTGGTTATATACCCACGGCGACCCGGTTCCGGGGCTTCGTGGCCAGTACGGGACGGCCCTTTGACCTGGTGGTGAAGGATGTTCTGGCCGGGCGACTGGTAATTACCATTATCGGCAGATAAGGGAGATCGTTTATGGAGGGGCCGATGCCCCGACGATCGTTTTTATTTTTAATTTTTAATGGTTGCGTTCAATCCCGGGACAGCTTATAATAGAGCTAATGAACCCGTGGCGAGGATTGGCGAGGCTCCGACGCCTTTCTTGGCCCGCTGGGGATATTGTTATTAAAGGAGGTGAAGTTGATGGCCCTGGATACTGCTAAGAAAAAGGAGATCATTACCCGTTATCAAAAGCACGAAAATGATACGGGCTCGCCAGAAGTGCAGATAGCCATTCTGACGGAACGCATTAACCACCTGACGGAACACCTGCAGGTACATCACAAGGACCATCACTCGCGCCGGGGCCTGCTCAAGATGGTCGGTCAACGCCGGGGTTTACTCAATTACCTGCGTGACAACGATATTGAGCGTTACCGGCAAGTTATCGAGGCCCTCGGTTTGCGGCGCTAAGTTTTTACAGGGAGCGGGAGAACCGCTCCTTTTTAGTGACTTTTTAACAGTATTTAAGGGGCTGTTGGAAGGAAATACTATGATCAATGTCGAATGAATTTAGGTTTATAAGGATATGCGTAGAGGAGGCTATTTAAAAGTAATGCAAGGGGTATTACGTAAAACCCTGGCTGTTGCTGGCCGGGATTTAACCCTGGAGACCGGGCGCCTGGCCCGCCAGGCCGGCGGGGCCGTCATGGTTAATTATGGCGGCACCATGGTCCTGGTGACGGCAACAGCTTCCGCAGAACCCAGGGAAGGAATCGATTTCTTTCCCCTCACCGTGGATTATGAGGAGCGGCTCTATGCCGCCGGTAAAATCCCGGGCGGGTTTATTAAGCGGGAAGGGCGGCCCAGTGAAAAGGCCATTCTGTCGGCCCGCTTAATCGACCGCCCCATCCGGCCCCTGTTCCCCAAGTCCTATCGTAACGATGTCCATGTAGTGGCCACGGTGATGTCCGTGAACCAGGACTGCCCCCCCAATATAGCCAGTATTATTGGGGCTTCGGCGGCCTTAACCATCTCGGGCATTCCCTTTGCCGGTCCCATCGGGGCGGTGAGCGTCGGTTTAATTGACAACCAACCAGTTATCAACCCCACCCTGGAGGAGGACGTCCGCAGCAGTCTCCAGCTGACGGTAGCCGGTACCGCGACGGCCATTATGATGGTTGAAGCCGGGGCGAAAGAGGTACCCGAGGACCTGGCGCTAGAGTGCATCATGCGGGGCCATGAGGAAATCAAGAGGATTGTCGCCTTTATCAATGAATTCTGGGAAGAAGCCCTGGCCCTGGGACTGGCAAGGGAGAAGCCGGAGGTCGTGACCCCGCACCTGGACCAGGAGTGGGAGAATAGGGTGCGGGAAATAGCCACGCCCAGGTTGCAGGAGGTTGTTTACCGCAGCCGCAATGAGCGCTGGGTCAAGCAGGAACGGGAGAAGCAGTTCGACGCCTGCCGGGAAGAAATCAATAATCTAATCCTTGCGGGACAGGAGGGGGCCCTGGCAGCCAGCCCTGAGCTACCCGGTCTCATTAACGAGCAGATTACCAAAATTGAAAAGGAAATAATCCGCCGCATGATCCTGACGGAGGGCGTGCGGGTGGATGGTCGCACCCTGGAAGAAATCCGGCCCATTACCTGTGAAGTGGGAGTTTTAAGCCGCACCCATGGTTCCGGCCTTTTCACCCGGGGGGAAACCCAGGTCCTGACGGTGACCACCCTGGGACCCATCAGCGATGAACAGATCCTTGATGACCTGGGAGTCGATGAATCGAAACGCTACATGCACCATTACAATTTCCCGCCCTATAGCGTGGGTGAAGCGCGGCCCATCCGGGCCCCCGGAAGGCGGGAGATCGGCCATGGCGCCCTGGCGGAGCGGGCCCTGGAGCCCATGATCCCTTCGGAAGAAGAATTCCCCTATGCCATCCGGCTGGTCTCCGAGGTCCTGGGGTCCAATGGCTCTACTTCCATGGGCAGTGTCTGCGGCAGCACCCTGGCCTTAATGGACGCCGGGGTACCCATTAAGGCGCCGGTAGCCGGCGTGGCCATGGGCCTGGTCAAGGAAAACGACCAGGTGGCCGTCCTGACGGATATTCAGGGCCTGGAAGACGCCCTAGGGGATATGGACTTCAAGGTGGCCGGGACGAAGAAGGGTATCACCGCCCTGCAGATGGATATTAAGATCGCCGGTATCGACCGGTCCATCCTGGAGCGGGCCTTGGAACAGGCCCGGCGCGGGCGCCTTTACATTCTGGAAAAGATCCTGGCGACCCTGCCGGGGCCGCGGCTGGAGCTGTCACCCTATGCGCCTCGGATGCTGACCACGACCATTGATCCCGATAAGATCCGGGATATTATCGGCCCTGGGGGCAAGGTCATTAAAAAGATTATCGAAGAAACCGGGGTCGATATTGACGTCGAAGATGACGGGCGCGTCTTTATTGCCTCCACCGATGCCGCCGCTGGGGAGCGGGCCCTGGAGATAATTGAAGCCCTGACCAAAGAGGTGGAGACAGGCAAGGTTTACAACGGCCGGGTGACCCGGGTGACGGACTTTGGTGCTTTTGTCGAAGTAGTACCCGGGGTCCTGGGCATGCCCGGTAAGGAGGGCTTGGTCCATATTTCCCAGCTGGCCAGGGAGAGGGTGGAAAAAGTGGAGGATGTGGTCCACGAGGGCGATCACATCCTGGTCAAGGCCATCGGTTACGATCCCCAGGGGCGCCTGAAACTCTCCCGTAAAGAAGCCCTGGCTCCGGCGGCAACAGGTGAGGAAGGCGGAATCCACCGTCACTTTCGCCGGCCGGGCCGGGAAGGCGGCAACCGGGGATTCAATAACCGGAAACCACGGTAACATTTTACCACCATGAGCAGCTTGGCAGTGTCTTTACAACCGCTGGCCCTGTTAGTCTGATTACGGACCGGGGGGCATATACATTGATCAGGTAAGTTAAAGGTGGTGTGATCAATGTATGTGTTTTTCTACCCCCGGCGGGGGCTCCGGCGCTGGGGCTTAGTAGTGGTCCTGGTCCTGGGGTTACTATTGCTTCTGGGGTTTACTTGCTGGCGTTGGCTGGGTGGGGCTGCAGTACCGGCCCTGAAAACCCAACCCATTTACCAGGGCGACCCGGGCCGGAAGGCAGTAGCCCTGACCTTTACCATTGATTGGGGGGAAGAGCACCTGCCGGCCATGCTTACGGCCCTGGCCCAGGCCGGTGCCCGGGCAACCTTCTTCCCTACGGGGCAGTGGGCCGAACGTCACCCCGACTTGGTCCGCCAGATAGCCGCCGCCGGCCATGAGATCGGCAACCATGGCCAGGGTCACCCCCACCCGGATAACCTGAGCCGGGAGGAAAACCGCCAGGATATCCTGCAGGGTGAAGCCACCCTGAGGGCGATTACCGGTAAGAAACCCGTCCTTTACTCCCCACCCTACGGGGAGAGTAAGCCCCAGGTGGTGGCTGCCGCCGGCGACCTGGGCTATAAGTTTATCATGTGGACCATCAATACTGGTGATTACCTGCCCAACACCCGGCCGGAAGATATCCTGGCCACTATCCTTCCTAAATGCCAGAACGGGGCTATTGTCCTGCTGCACCCGACGGCGGTGACGGCCCGGGCCCTGCCGGAGCTGTTGCAGCAGCTCAAGGAGCGGGGATATGCCCTGGTAACAACTTCCGAGATCCTGAAAAACGGGTAAGCGCCCGTTTTTTTATAAGGCATTTCCCGGAGGGATATAATAACCTGGGATTAACTGCCGGGGAGTCCGGAGACCCGGGCCTTTTTGCCGGGGCCTACCCCAGAGCAGTGATTTTACCAGGGAGTGATGGGCATGAAGCGTTTACCGGGGTTTTTGCTGCTGGGGTGCCTGCTTTTTTTCTTTACCGTTACACCGGCCCGGGCGGCCGGGGAACCAGAAATTACAGCGCCGGCGGCGGTGTTGATGGAAGCCAGTACGGGGCAGGTCCTCTATGAACGTGGGGCCAGCGAAGAACGTCCCCCGGCCAGCACGACGAAGATCATGACGGCCATCCTGGCCCTGGAACTGGGCCGGCTTGATACCCCAATTACCGTAAGCGCCAATGCTGCGGCTACGGAGGGGGCCAGTATCTACTTACAAAAGGGCGAGGTTTTAACCCTGGGGGATCTGGTCAAAGGGGCCCTTTTGGAGTCCGGCAATGATGCCACCGTGGCCATTGCCGAGGGGCTGGCCGGCTCCGAAGCCGGCTTTGCCTTTTTGATGAATCGCAAGGCCTGGCTTTTAGGAGCCCGCCACACCCACTTTAATAACCCCAACGGCCTCCCGGATCCAGGCCATTACACCACGGCTTACGACCTGGCCCTCATTGCCCGGTACGCCCTGGGTAACCCGGTCTTTCGCCACCTGGTAGCCACGGTGGAGGATCAGATACCGGGACCGGCAGGGGTGCGTTATCTCTATAACACCAATCGCCTTCTGGAAAGTTACCCGGGGGCCGACGGGGTCAAGACGGGTACTACGGCAGCCGCCGGCCAGTGCCTGGTTGCTTCGGCCACCAGGAACGGGCGCCAGTTAATCGCCGTCGTCCTGGGGAGCGCCGACCGTTATAGCGATACCAGGAACCTCCTGGATTACGGGTTTAAGGATTTCTGCTATGAAGGAGTTAAGGCCGGGGAACCGGTGGGTCAGGTCGCAGTCGCTAACGGGGAAACTGCCGGGGTGGGGGTGGCTCCCGTTAGTGATGCCGGCTTTACCGTTCCCCTGATCCAGGCCAGCTTGCTGGAAAAAAGGGTCCTCCTGCCGCAGGTAGTTAAGGCCCCCATCAGGAAAGGCCAGGAACTAGGCCGGGTCCAGTTCCTTTACCAGGGCCGGGAAGTAGCCGCCGTAACCCTGGCGGCTACGGCGGGCGTCGCGGCCATCCCCTGGTGGTCGCGGGTGTGGCGGGCTTTTGCCGCCAGGCCAGCAACAGGCTATAAATAAGGCGATCTAATATTACGCCGGCAGCGGTAAATGCTGTAGCACTAATCCAGGCTGTTATTATAGAAAAAAGTTAGGGGGAAGGGAATGTATCAGAAAGAAACCCTGGCCAATGGCATTCGGGTGGTCACCGAGGCCATTCCCTATGTTAATTCCGTAGCCCTGGGGGTATGGGTACGCACCGGGTCCCGCAACGAAGACGAGGAAAACCAGGGCGTTTCCCATTTTCTGGAGCATCTCCTCTTTAAAGGAACCACCAGGCGTACTGCCAGGCAGATTGCCGAGGAACTGGAGGCCGTCGGCGGGGTGATCAACGCCTTTACCACCAAAGAATATACCTGCTTTTACAGCCGGGTCCTGGCTGAGGATCTGGATCTGGCCGTCGATGTCTTAAGCGATATGCTCTTTAATTCCCTCATGGACCCGGAGGAGATTGAGAAAGAAAAAAGGGTCATCCTGGAAGAGATCAAGATGTACGAGGATTCCCCGGATGAACTGATCCACGACCTCTTCGCCCGGACCGTCTGGCCGGGGCACCCCCTGGGCCGGGCCATCCTGGGGACCTATGAAACTGTGGCCGGTCTAAACCGGGAGCGGATCTATAACTACTACCGGGAACAGTACAACAGCGCTAATATAGTCCTGGCCGCCGCCGGGAAATTTGCTAGCAGGGAGCTGCTGGCCAAACTGGAGGAAGCCTTTGGCCGGCAGGAATGCCCAGGCGTAGAAGCCCAATTCTACCCGCCGCAGAACCAGGCTGATGTCAGGATGCAGGTCAAGGACACCGAGCAGGTCCAGATTTGCCTGGGGGTGCCGGGAATGGCCCAGGACGACCCGGATATTTATGCCGTCCAGGCCTTAAACAATATCCTGGGGGGTGGCCTGAGTTCCCGCCTTTTCCAGCTGATCCGGGAAGAGCGCGCCCTGGCCTATTCCGTCTACTCCTACCATGCCGGTTTCGCTGATAGCGGTCTTTTTACCGTTTATGCCGGTACCAGTCCGGACAACTACCAGCAGGTGGTGCGGCTGATCCTGGCGGAAATGGCCTCCCTCAAAGCTAAAGGGGTTACTGAGGTTGAGCTCAAGC
This sequence comes from Moorella naiadis (nom. illeg.), assembly GCF_051020825.1. NCBI lineage: Bacteria > Bacillati > Bacillota > Clostridia > Neomoorellales > Neomoorellaceae > Neomoorella > Moorella naiadis (nom. illeg.). The sequence continues at coordinate 132,866 of NZ_JAXGFQ010000003.1, read as the reverse complement.
GGACCAAGGACCAGATCCGGGGCAATCTCCTCCTGGGCCAGGAGAGTGTCAGCCAGCGGATGAGTCGCCTGGGAAAGACGGAGGTCTCCTTTGGCCGGGTAATTACAGCCGAAGAGATCACCGAGCGCTTGAACCAGGTCACCGTTGCCGATATCCAGGCCATGGCCCGGCGCCTCTTCCAGCCCCAATACCTGGCCCTGACCACCCTGGGACCGGAGGTCGAAACCTTGGACCTGGCCGTCCTCGCCGGCGCCGCCGGGATTTAGGAGGGAAAACCATGGATCGTTTAGAACATATCTTTGAGCTCCAGGAACGTTTTGACCGGGATCTGGCCCGGCGGCGGCAGCTACCGGACTACAACCCCGCCGAGTGGGTCCAGAAGGAAGCCCTGGCCATGGTGGCCGAGCTGGGGGAACTTCTGGACGAGGTCAACTTTAAATGGTGGAAGAACCCCCACCCCCTGGACCACGAGGCCATTAAAGGCGAACTGGTGGACATCCTGCACTTCCTCGTCAGCATGTGCCTGAAGACCGGCATCACCGCCGAAGAGTTTTACCAGGGTTACCTGGCCAAAAACCAGGAGAACTTCCGCCGCCAGCAGGGCCTAACGGATCGGCCAGAATATGTCGCAGTGGCCAGGGACAGGGAGGAATAAAGGGGCCATCTCCCCTCATAGGCTTTAGGGAGGGGTGATGGTAGGATGGAATTAGTTGTTTTTCTAGTGGCCTTGTTACTCCTTTTTCTCCTGGCCGTGCGGATTAAAACCCGTTATTACCGGAGCAGTAACATGGAAGCTGTAGCCAGCCCCGCCTCCCGGGCCCTGGCCGAGCTGGTAGCCGTAGCCGGGGGTATCTACCTTTCCCTGGTTCTCCTGGTGAGCTTCTTAAAGATTGAACTACCGGAAGCGGTGGCCATCGGCCAGGTCCGGGTCGACCCCCTGGCCATTGTTGCCCTCCTGGTAGCCCTCCTTCAGCCCCTGTTTTTTAGTCTCTGGCCGCGCATTAAGGGACGGTAGGTGGTGGGGATGCGGTTTACCGAGCTGATGGGTAAAGAGATAATCAACCTCTACGACGGTACCCGCCTGGGCAGCTTCGGTGACGCCGACCTGGTCCTGGACGCCGGGGAGGGCAGGGTGGCGGCCATTATTCTACCGCCCCGGGGTGGCTGGCGCTCCCTGTTCGCCAGCCGCCAGGAGCTGGTCATACCCTGGGAGGCGGTGCACAAAGTGGGCAGCGAGGTGGTAGTGGTCAACCTGGATCCTACTTACAACCGGCGGCAGAAAGATTGACACTTTCCAGGCCTGGTGGTATCATAAGGGCAACAATATTAAAAAAACCTCATCTCGTGTGCAGTGGGGTAGAGGTGCAACTGGCAAGAGTATTACTGGTGAGGGGGGCCCCGATGAACCGGTAGGAAAGGGCCTGTTGCCGAAGGGAGAAGCCTGACCCGGGCTATCTTCCTGGGCTGGTCTTGAATAAAGACCGGACTGTCACCTGGCGGCCAGTGCTGGTCGCCATGGTGGAGCGCTCCTCACACGAAGGACCGGCGAGATGGGTATTCTGGTAATCCGGGGGAAAACCGGGGCGGGATGCTCATGGTTTTCTCTTATTTTTTAAAGGGGTGATGTTCACGATCAGGGTTATCGTAACCGGAGCGGCCGGTCGTATGGGCCGGGAGATGACCCGGGGGCTGTTGCAGACAGAAGATATCGCCGTGGTGGGCGCCGTCGACCGCCAGCAGGTTGGGGTGGATATCGGGACGTTAAACGGGCTCCCCCCGGCGGGGGTAGCCATTACCCCCGAACTGGCAGAAGTAATTACCGCCACCAGGCCCCAGGTCATGGTAGATTTCACGGTGGCTGCGGCGGCCTTGGCCAATGCCAGGATAGCCGTAGAGAGGGGTGTGAGCCCGGTAATCGGTACCACCGGCATTAGCCTGGACCAGCTGGACGAGCTGCACCAGCTCTGCGAAGACCGCCAGGTGGGCGCAATGGTGGCACCCAATTTCTCTCTGGGGGCAGTTTTAATGATGCATTTTGCCGGAGAAGCAGCGCGTTATTTTCCCCGGGCGGAGATTATTGAAATGCACCACGACCAGAAAGTCGACGCTCCTTCGGGAACGGCCTTAAAGACAGCAGAGTTGATGGCCGCTAGGATCAGGGAGGCCCCAGCACTGCCACCGGCAGAAGAAAAGGCAGCCGGCGCCAGGGGAGCCTCCTACCAGGGCCTGGCCGTCCATAGCGTCCGCCTGCCCGGGGCGGTGGCCCACCAGGAGGTCATTTTCGGCGGCCAGGGGCAGCTTTTGACCATTCGTCACGATACTACCAGCCGGGAGGCCTTTTTACCCGGGCTGCTTCTAGCCATCAGGAAGGTCAACCAGTGCAAGGGGGTGGTCTACGGGCTGGAAAACCTGCTGGAATTATAGACCTGGCACCTACCGGAAGGCTTCCACATATATTGCAAGTAGTACAGGGGTACTAAGTTTGCAGGAGGTCGTTCCGGCATGGGTGGGAGGTTGACAGGAATCAGGGTGGCGCTGCTGGGGGGCGATGCCCGGGAGGCAATTCTTCTGGAGGAATTGCTGCGCCAGGGGGCCCTGGTCCAGGTGGCAGGGGTACCGGTACTGCCTGCGCGGGAGGGTTATACCTGGTATGACGATCCCCTGGCAGCTGTCCGGGGCGCCCAGGTGTTCATCCTGCCGGTACCCGGGGTCAATTCCGAAGGCCGCATTTATGCCCCGCAGAGCGAGCAACCCCTTTATTTGAATCAGGAATTGGCTGCTGCCATACCTGGGGGGACACCGGTTCTGGTAGGAGTGGCACGGCCCTTCCTCCAGGAAATGGCGGCCACCCGCGGCTGGCGTTTGGTGGAGACGGCCGATATGGATGAAATGGCCATTTTAAACTCCATCCCTACTGCCGAAGGGGCTTTAATGCTGGCCATGCAGGAGTTACCCATTACCCTCCACGGCAGCCAGGCCTTTGTCCTGGGGTTGGGCCGGACCGGCTTCACCCTGGCCCGCCTGCTGGCCGGGGTAGGGGCCCTGGTCACAGTAGTCGACCGGGGTGCCGCCGACAGGGCCCGGGCCCTGGTCGAGGGGTGGCGGGTGGTGGCCTTTACTGATCTGGCCGGGGTTATCGGGCAGGCCCAGGTTATTTTTAACACTGTACCCGATCTGGTACTAACGGCGGCGCTCCTGGCCGCCACCAGCCCGGAGGTGCTAATTATCGATCTGGCGTCGGCTCCCGGAGGAACAGATTTTGAGGCTGCTATGACCCTGCAGCGCCGGGCTATGCTGGCCCCGGGACTACCGGGTAAGGTTGCTCCCCGGACGGCGGGGCTGATCCTGGCCCGCATCTATCCTACCCTCATTCTAGATTGCCTGGAACGGCTGTAAACCCTACGGAGGTGCTTGAAAATGTTGCTGCAGGGTAAAAGAGTAGGGTTTGCCGTCACCGGTTCCCATTGCACCCTGGCCGCGATTATGCCCGAAATGGCCCGGGTGGTAGCCGAGGGAGCGCAGGTTATCCCCATTATCTCCCCGGCTGTAAGGGATAGTGATACCCGTTTCGGCACCAGTAGTTTCTGGCGAACCGAGATGGAACGGATTACCAGCCACCAGGCTATTGATACCATTGTCACGGCCGAACCCATCGGGCCGAAGAAACTATTGGATGTCTTGGTTATTGCCCCCTGCACCGGTAATACCCTGGCCAAACTGGCTAACGGTATTACTGATACGCCGGTACTAATGGCTGCCAAGGCCCAGTTACGTAACCAGCGACCGGTGGTGCTGGCCATCGCCACTAACGACGGCCTGGGAGCCAATGCTGCCAACCTGGGTCGGATTATGAACACCAAAAATATCTACCTAGTCCCCTTTGGCCAGGATGACCCGCAAAATAAACCCTCTTCCCTCATAGCCCGTATGGGTTTAATAGTTGATGCCATCCTGGCGGCCCTGGAAGGTCGGCAAATCCAGCCGCTTTTACTGGGTCCTCCGGAAAAGGGGTCGGTGACAGGAGGATAGTTTAACAGGAACATGGCTGATTTAAATGTTGCCGTAGTGGGTACCGGAGCCGTAGGCCAGACGATGCTCAAGGTCCTGGAAGAAAGGAATTTCCCCGTCGGCAAGTTAAAGGTCTTGGCTACCAGCCGTTCCGCCGGCAAGAAGGTAACCTTTAAAGGTGAGGAGTATTCCATCGAGGAAACAACGCCGGCATCCTTTGCGGGGATCGACGTCGCCCTTTTTGCCGGCGGCGCGGCCAGCAAGATCTTTGGCCGGGCGGCCATCGACGCCGGGGCGGTAGTCATTGACAACAGCAATAACTTTCGTATGGATCCGAAGGTCCCCCTGGTAGTACCGGAGGTCAACCCCCACGATGTACGCTGGCATAAAGGCTTGATTGCCAACCCCAATTGTTCCACCATCCAAATGGTGGTTGTCTTGAAACCCCTTTACGACGCTGTTGGTATTAAAAGAATCGTCGTCTCCACCTACCAGGCCGTTTCCGGCGCCGGCCAGGAAGCCATTGACGAACTGCGGGAGCAGAGCCGGCAGGTGCTGGCGGGCGCAGAGGTGATCAGTAAGGTCTTCCCCTGGCAGATAGCCTTTAACTGCCTGCCCCATATCGATGTCTTCCTGGAGAATGGGTATAGCAAAGAAGAGATGAAGATGGTCAACGAGACCAGGAAGATCATGGGCGACGACAACCTCCAACTGACGGCCACCACCGTCCGGGTGCCGGTCTTTAACAGCCACTCCGAAGCCGTTAATATTGAGACCAGGGAGAAGCTGACGGCCGGCCGGGCCCGGGAGCTCCTACGCCAGGCTCCAGGGGTCGTCGTGGTGGACGACCTGGAAAATAAAGCCTATCCCCTGGCCGTCCAGGCCGACGGGCGCGATGAGGTTTTCGTGGGTCGGATCCGGGAGGATTTCTCTATTGCCAACGGCCTGAACCTGTGGGTGGTGGCCGATAACCTGCGCAAGGGCGCAGCGACCAATGCCATCCAGATTGCCGAGGTACTGTTGCAGGAAGGGCTCCTCCGCAAATAGGGTTCTACCAAAAGTGTTTGTTAATGTCAGTATGCTAATATGCCGAGGGTGAGGCAGGTTCCCTTCAGGCGCTGGTTGCGCCATTATATTTGTGTCGAACTCGGCCGGCTGCGGGCGCGGCCTTAACTCGACCTGCGGCCTTAAACAAGCGGCCGCGCTTTTCCTCAGCCGGCCTCGTTCTTTTGATACTCACGCGCAAAGGCGCCCTCCGGGAACTTGCCTCACCCCTACCATAATGCTGACACTACGATCCCCATCTTGTTCACCGCCGCCTCGCTGCGGCACAGCTCGAGTTTACTAGCGCCTCGAACCAAGTCGCCTTCCGCCTATACCCGCCAGCCCTTCCCCAGCTTACCGTAGAGTTTAAGCTGCTACTGGGGTGGAGGGAAATGGGAAAGAAGGGGTGGCAGCAATGAAGGTACTGGTGCAGAAGTTTGGCGGTTCATCGGTGGCCAGCCCCGAACAGCGCCTGATGGTAGCCGGGCATATTGAAAGGGCCTGCCAGGCCGGTTACCAGGTAGTAGTTGTCGTTTCGGCCATGGGCCGCCGAGGCGCGCCCTACGCCACCGACACCCTACTGGAACTCCTGGACAACAATGCCGTAAACCCCCGGGAACGGGACCTGCTCCTGTCCTGCGGCGAGATTATCTCCGGAGTAGTCCTGGTCGGGGTGCTGGAAAACCGGGGCCTGCCGGCCCTCTTTCTCACCGGCGGCCAGGCCGGCATTATTACTGATGCTCAATTTGGTGATGCCCGCATCCTGCGGGTGGAGCCGCGCCGGATTCAATCTTACCTGGACCAGGGCCGGGTAGTGGTGGTGGCTGGTTTCCAGGGGGTGACGGAAAACGGGGAAGTAACTACCCTGGGAAGGGGTGGCAGCGACACCACGGCTGCGGCCCTAGGGGTAGCCCTGGGTGCTGAAGCGGTGGAGATTTTTACCGACGTCGACGGCGTCAAAACGGCCGACCCCCGGATCGTAAGCGACGCCAGGACCCTGGATATCATCACCTATAACGAGGTTTGCCAGATGGCCTATGAAGGGGCGAAGGTCATCCATCCCCGGGCTGTAGAGATAGCCCGGGAAAAGAATATTCCTTTGCGGATCAAATCTACCTTTAACGGCGGGCCGGGAACGCTGGTAGTTGCCTGGCAGCCTGGGGTTACCGGGGTTCATATCAGCCGCGACCGGGTCATTACCGGCATCACCCATATGGACGGCCTGACCCAGTTACGGGTTCCGCTTATCGCTAGGGAGGGAGCGGAGGCTGTTTTCCCCCTCCTGGCGCAAAATAATATCAGCGTTGATTTTATTAATGTCTTTCCCTGGGAACTGGTCTTTACCGTTAAAAGTGAGGTTGCCCCTCAGGCCATCGAGCTGATCAAAGGGCTGGGCTTGGAAGTGAGCGCCCGCTCTGGATGTGCCAAGGTGGCCACAGTAGGGGCCGGCATGCGCGGCGTCCCCGGGGTCATGGCGACCATTGTCACGGCCCTGGACCGCGCGGGGATCAAAATACTCCAGTCGGCCGATTCCTATACCTCCATCTGGTGTCTGGTGGACAGCAAGGAAATGGCCCGGGCTGTGCAGGTTCTCCACCGGGAATTCAGACTCAGCAATAGTGAAATTAACGAGGTGAAAGCTTATGCAGTGGGGTAGAATCCTCACGGCGATGGTGACCCCCTTTACAGCCGAGGGGAAATTGGATATCGACGGCGCCCGGAAACTGGCCGTCCATCTGGTGGAACACGGCAGCGACGGGCTGGTGGTGGCCGGTACTACTGGGGAATCCCCGGCCCTGACCCATGAAGAAAAGATTGCCCTCTTCCGGGCCGTCAAAGAAACAGTTGGCAATAAGGCGGCAGTTATTGCCGGGACCGGGAGTAATTCCACGGACGCCAGCATTGAACTCTCCCGGGAAGCCGAGGCCCTGGGGGTCGATGGCCTGATGCTGGTGGTACCCTATTACAATCGCCCCTCCCAGGAGGGCCTGTACCGGCACTTTGAGGCCATAGCAGCGGCCACCAGCCTGCCCATTATCCTGTATAATATTCCTTCCCGCACCGGGCGCAATATGGAAGCAGCCACGACCCTGCGCCTGGCAGCTATCAAGAATATCGTGGCCGTCAAAGAGGCCAGCGGCGACCTGGACCAGGCGACGGCCATTATCCGGCAGGCGCCGGAGGATTTCCTCCTGTACAGTGGCGACGACTCCCTGACCCTGCCCTTGATGGCTGTAGGCGGTTACGGCATTATCAGCGTGGCTGCCCACGTAGCCGGAGAGAAGATGCAGGCCATGGTCAGCGCCTTTACTGCCGGCGACACCTGGAAAGCGGCAGCCCTCCACCGGGAACTCTTCCCCCTCTTCAAGGCCCTCTTTGTCACCAGCAATCCGGTTCCGGTCAAGGAAGCCCTGAATATGCTGGGGCTGCCGGCCGGGCCGGTGCGTTTGCCCTTGGTGGGCGCCTCAAAGGAGGAAAAGGAAAAAATCGCCGCCGCACTGCGGGAAACGGGCTTATTATAGACCCGAGAAATGTTGCAAGCCGGGGCGAGATGGGTTATAATAAATATAGCTGGTTTAGAACGTGGAGAAGTACCGGGCCGGCGTCAAGCAGGCCCGGTATTTAATTGGCGCCGCAAATTAGCATCTTTGCAAACTGAAAATGGAGGTGGATTAATGGGAGAAAATGAGCGTAAGGTTTCCCTGATCCCCCTGGGCGGCCTCGGCGAAATCGGCAAGAACATGATGGCGATCAGGTACGGAAATAGCATACTGGTCATCGATTGTGGCTTGACTTTTCCCGAGGATGAATTACTGGGTGTCGATGTGGTTATCCCGGATTACACCTATCTTTTAGAGAACCGGCATATGGTCAAGGGGATTATCGTTACCCACGGCCATGAAGACCATATTGGTGCCTTGCCCTATGTGCTTAAGGATTTAAATGTGCCCGTTTATGGCACCAAGCTGACCCTGGCCCTGATTCAGGCCAAGCTTAAGGAACAGGGCAACCTCAATGGCGTCCACTTGCAGCAGGTGAAACCCAGGGAAACTTTAAGAATCGGCCCCTTTAGAGTGGAGTTTATCCACGTCAGCCACTCTATTGCCGATACGGTGGCCCTGGCTATTCACACGCCGGTAGGGACTATCGTCCATACCAGCGATTTTAAAATCGACTATACCCCCATTGACGGGGAAGTCTTTGATTTCTACAAGTTTGCCGAGCTAGGAGAAAAGGGCGTGCTGGTGCTTATGGCCGACAGCACCAACGTTGAGCGCCCGGGCTTTACCATGTCCGAACGCGTCGTGGGTGCTACCTTTGATGAGGTATTTCGCCGGGCGCAGGAAAGGATTATTATCGCCAGCTTTGCTTCGAATATTCACCGCGTGCAGCAGATAATCTCGACGGCCTATAAATACAACCGCAAGGTGGCTGTGGTGGGCCGCAGCATGGTGAATGTGGTGAATATTGCCCAGGAGATCGGCTACCTGGATGTCCCGGAAGATACCCTGGTGGAGCTGAGCGAGCTGGCCCATCTGCCGAAAAACCAGACGGTGATTATCTCGACGGGTAGCCAGGGAGAGCCCATGTCGGCCTTGACCCGGATCGCCCGTAATGATCACCGCCAGATCGAGATTGTCCCCGGGGATACGGTAATTATCTCGGCTTTACCGATTCCCGGCAACGAAAAACTGGTGGCGCGAACGGTAGACCAGCTATTTAAACAAGGTGCCGACGTCTATCACGAAGCTGTGGAGGGAGTTCACGTTTCCGGCCACGCCAGCCAGGAAGAATTAAAACTGGTCCTCAGCCTGGTTAAACCCAAATTTTTCGTGCCTGTCCACGGTGAATACCGCATGCTTATTAAGCATGCCCGCCTGGCGGAGGATCTGGGGATACCGCCGGAAAACATCTTTGTGGCTGAGAACGGCCAGGTAATGGAGTTTACCAGCGAAACCGGCAGCTTTAACGGCCGCGTCACCGCCGGCCGGCTCTTAATTGACGGCCTGGGGGTGGGCGATGTCGGCAATATCGTTCTGCGGGACCGCAAACAACTGGCCCAGGATGGCTTGTTGATTGTTGTTTTAACCCTGAGCAAGGAGAACGGCAATGTAGTTGCCGGGCCGGATATTATCTCCCGGGGTTTCGTCTATGTCCGCGAGAGCGAGGAACTGCTGGACGAAGCCAAGGAAAAGGTACGCCAGACCCTGGATAAGTGCGGCGAGCGTAAAGTAAGTGACTGGTCGACGATCAAGGGTAGTATCCGCGATAACCTAGGTAAATTCCTCTATGAGAAAACCAGGCGGCGGCCGATGATCCTGCCGATTATTATGGAAGTATAGGAAGTATAGGAAGTATAGGAAGTATAAATGGAAGTATAAGAAGTATAATTGGAGAATTAGTGTAGTGAAAAAGGCCCCGGGCAACCCGGAAGGGTGGCCCGGGGCCTTTTAAAGCACAAGCATACTTTGGGGAATTCCAGCTCTAGTCGCCGTCTAGAGCAGGATATCGTCTTTCCATAAATAAAAAAATCCGGCGCAAAGACGGACAGCCGAAAGGATCAAGTGACAATATGCCGCTAGGGTCAAGCCACTGTAGGATTTTGACTTCATGGTTTCCCCCGCCCTTTAATTCGTCTTTTAAAATGAAAGAAGGCAATAAGGGATAGCAGTGCGGGTATGCCCACCAATACCACCAGGCCCAGGGGCTGGAGAAAGAAAAAGAAATCCTTGACTGCAAAGATGTTAGTAGGCCGCTGGGCCAAATAATAAACTACCGGCAATTGGTAAAAAGCCAGCATTCTGTAGTTTGGTAAGTTCAATAGTCGCCCCAGCAAATAAGAACTGGCCCAGAGGAGGGCCGCGACCGTAGGAAAGACTAAAATGATCCACAGGAAAACAAATATCAGGCTGATGCGCTCAATAAAGGCCCCGGCAAATTCCGCCAGATGAGTAACTGTCAGGCCGGGAATTAAAGTGTATTTGAGCAATTCTACCCCCAACACCCCCTGGCAGGTTGTTATGACGGTGATCACGACTACCATGACGAGTAAATAACCATAGCTGGCCGCCCGCCAAGCTTGCCTAGGTTCATTCAAAAAAGGAACAAGGATAAGAAAAAGACTGATCTCTTCAGCATTGCTAATCCGCCATACGGCCAGTTTTAAGACCGGCCAGGGTCCATGGGGTAAGATTGGTAAGAAGTTGTCCAGGTGGAGCCGCGGTATAACCAGGGCAAACAGGAGAAAGGTAAGGGGTAAAGCCACAATAACAATGATAACCGAGGCGCGGGCCAGGGGTTCTATACCCCTGGCGGCCATATAGGCCGCTACCAACAGGAAAGAAACGAGCACCGCTGCATCGGGCGTGCGTGACAAGAGGGAATTTTTAACCGTATCGGTGGTTACCCGCCCGACTTCAGCCGCTAAACTAACCCAGTAGATCAAGACTATTAAACCCAGCACCCAGGCCAGCCACCGGCCTGCAAGCTGGCGGCTGTAGCCCACCAGGTCCAGGTGGGGAAATTGCATGGCCAGCCGCGTCAAGAGGTAGATGGCCCCCAGACTGGTTACAGTTTCCAGGGGGGATACCAACCACGTATCCACCCCCACTTTGATGGCAATATCTCTGGCACCTGTTAGCGTCCCTACTTCAATCAAGGCCGCGACAGTTAAAAAGAAGGCCTCGCTCGTTCCGATTTTTTCCCGCAGCATCTAGTTCACCATACCTACATGACGAATACTAACCTTTACCTCCACTACTACGGGCATCTGCGTAAAAACTTGCCGCCAGTTATCTTTAATACTTTCCCACCGGCGCGGGTCTCTTTGTTCTATTTTACGGCCAAACCCCAGGGTATCGGCCTGGTATTCTTGCTGGAGCTTAGTCACTAGTTGTTGAACGCGCTGCTTAATCTTCGCGCCAGCTCGCTCCTCAACTTGCTGTAACTCTTGCGCCTTCAAGGTCGACCGGCCACCTATTTTTTCGGTAATATCAGCTTTAATATCTAAATTAATAGCCATGCTCAGTCGATCGCCAGCAAATTGGGGCCGGACATCGGTATCTAGCTTATAAAGCTTGAGGGATATCATCCGTGCCAGCTCGGGTACCGACAGAGCCAGGATATCGCCGCCTTTAAATTCTCCGGTAATCCAAACGGCCGCCTGGGTTTCCGCCGGGTCGAGCCAGCCGACCAGCTTTCCTTCTTTTATTACCCCTGTCCCGCTTACCTGTAATTCCGGAGCCCCCTGTCCGGGTACCAGAGTCGCCTGTGATATTAAAATATCCCTCCCGGCCGCCACAGCCGCAATTATATCGGCGAGGTTATGTTTGACAAAACGGGAAGTGCGAAACTGGCGTTCCGCCTGCTCGTACAAAAACATGCTCACACTTTGGGCAAATTTGGGTTGGGCGGCAAGCAGATTCCGGGCAGGCCCCGCACTTAAAAGTATTGTCGTTGCCAGGTATCCTTCGCTATGGCGGGGCCAGAAATCCAGCACTTCGTTGATTTTCTGGCGTCTGGCCAGCTCTTCGCCTATAATTATCACCTTCTGGTGGCCAAAAAAGAGTCTGCGTTCGGCTCTGGTAGCTGCCTTACTGATGGCTTCATCGACGGTCAGCCCGCTTAAGGTTAACCGCCAGGTGGGAAGTTCCTTGGCCGCGCCGTCTCGCCCGCCGCCACCTCCTCCCCCTTTGGCAGCCATAAGGCGTAAAATGGGCATTTCCATGGTCACTTCAACTTGCTCATCCTTACGTTGACCTTCCCCTTTTGGGGCGAGATCGATAGCCGTTCCCAGTACCAGAGCGCGCCGTTCCAGATCCAGGTTGTCCCAACAGCCGGTTGCAATGATGGCTGTGATAATTACGATTAAAAGCCAGGCAGTTCTTCTCATTTTTTCTTCACCCCGGCGCCCATTTTTTTGGCTTCCCTGGGTTTTAGGTAGAAAGGGCGCCAGCGCTGGTTAAACAGGGCGGTACGGTAGATGCTGTCTTTTAGATCAGAAGATTGCCATGGCGCCCAGGGTTGGAGATAAGGTACGCCAAAACTTTTGAGGGAAACCAAGTGGGTGAGGATTAACATCAGTCCCAGGATGATGCCGTAGAGCCCGAATATGGTTGCCATGATCATGAGAAAGAAGCGGAGGATCCGTAAAGCTATGGCGGCATCGAATCTAGGGGCAGCGAAGCCGCTTATAGCTGTCAGGGCGACGACTATGACCATGGCCGAGCTGACGATGTTGGCCTGTACTGCCGCCTGGCCGAGAACAAGGGCGCCTACGACGCCCAGGGTTTGGCCCAGGGGTCCGGGTAAGCGGATGCCTGCCTCCCGTAAAAGCTCCAGGACAACCTCCATGATTAAAGCCTCTACTATCGAGGGAAAAGGCACCCCTTCCCGCCCGGCCCCGATGGAAATGGCCAGGGAGGTGGGTATCATTTCCGGGGAAAAGGATATCATGGCAATATACAGGGCGGGGAGAATCAGAGTCAAGACAGTTCCCAAAAACCGCAAACCCCGGATCAGAAAGGAAATCAACCAGCGATGATAAAAGTCCTCCGGGCTATGCATTAACGAATTAAAGGTAGCGGGAATGAGCAGGGCAAAGGGGGTATTGTCCGTTAAGACCACGACCCGGCCTTCGAGGAGGGCGGCGGTTGCCTCGTCGGGCCTTTCGGTACTCTGTATTTGCGCAAAGGGAGAGTACCAGTTGTCCTCGATTAGTTGCTCGATAAAGCCGCTATCGAGAATACCATCGATATCAATTTTTTGCAGCCGTTCCTCAACTTCCGTTAGCAGCCCGGGGTTAACTATACCGTCCAGGTACATAACTCCCACCGTAGTTTGGCTGCGCCGGCCCAGGAAGGAGGTCTTTAACTTGAGCTGGGGGTCACGGAGACGCCGGCGTAAAAGGGCCGTGTTGGTACGAAAACACTCGGAGAATCCTTCCCGGGGACCGCGGATTAAGGCTTCATTTTGTGGTTCCTCCACCCCCCGGTGTTCCCAACCACAGACCTCCAGGGCCAGACCTTTATTGCTGCCCTCCAGGATAAGAAGTGCAAAGCCGCTTAAAATACAAAAGGTAGCCTCACGGGAATCGGCTATCTCCCGGACGTTCGCCACTGTTAATAGGGAATCCCGCACTTGGCAGAATAACTTTTCATCCAGGGCAAAGGCTGGAGTGGCCAGGGGGGCTTCTAGCAGCAGAGACTTAACAATCTGGGTATCGATAATTTCGTTATCTACCAGGCCATCTATGTAAATCAGAGCCGTCGCCAACCCTGGCGCACCACCAATTTTCATCCGGCGGTAAACCACATCCTGGCAATCGGCAAAAATAGCTTGCAATATTTCTAAGTTGGCCGCTAAAGAACGTCGGAAGGGAAGAGCAATAGCCTTCCCCTCGTCCGCCAGGGGAGATGTATCTTTCGCTGGGTGAACTTTGGCCTTCCTTTTTTTACGTGAAAAGAGCCAGGGCTTTGGCGGCATGAAAGAATAGACTCCTTGGATAATAATCACCTGATGGAAAACTTCTGGTTGGAGGCCGGCCCCGGAATACTAGGGTCGGTTATACTCTCCGGGGCAAAATTGATAATGCAGCCCGGCTGGAAGGGGCTATTCAGGTAATCGGCCGGGTCAGTGCTGATGAGGCGTACCACCCGTGCCTGGTTAAAGCCCAGGGGTTCCACCTCCAGGGTTACTTCTCCTACCTTTAATTCCTGGCGCTGGGGGCAGAAGTTATCCATTCCCTCCCAGATAAGCTCGGGTGGTATAGGGCTATAAACATACATTATTCTCGCCTCCTCTGGTCGCACTGAAGCTCAAGCTACTGGTCTCGACTCCCACGAAAAGCACTGGTGACATATTAGTGCCGCCTCCCCGGACCGGGAGCACCGGCAGCGATAAGTTCTTTCACTTTACGGACGGCCGAGGCCAGGCCGCCGACCTCGTTGATCAGACCTACTTTAACAGCATCCTGGCCGACCAGGATGGTGCCGATATCCCGCGCCAGTTCTCCGGTGGCAAACATCAAGCGGCGCAAATCCCCTTCGGAGACATTGGCGTGCTCGACAATGAAGCGGATGACCCGGTCCTGCATCTTGTCCAGATACTCATAGGTCTGGGGGACGCCGATGACCATGCCGGTAAGGCGAATGGGGTGGATGGTCATGGTGGCCGTCTCGGCAATAAAGGAATGATTCGCCGCAACGGAGATAGGAACGCCGATGGAATGTCCACCGCCCAGGACCAGGGAAACTACCGGCTTGGACATACTGACCAGCATTTCAGCAATGGCCAAGCCGGCCTCCACATCGCCGCCGACGGTATTGAGGACTACCAGGAGCCCTTTAATATTGGGGTCCTGTTCTACGGCCACCAGCTGGGGAATAATATGCTCATATTTAGTTGTCTTGTTCTGGGGCGGCATCACCAGATGGCCTTCGATCTGGCCGACGATTTGCAGGCAGTGAATCTCGCTTTTAAAATCTGGGATGCTGGTCTGCCCCAGTTCTTTGATATTCTCTACTTCCGGGTTGGTGGAGCGACGTACTATATTACCCCGGGCCGGCTCCCGTTGGGGTTGGGGCTGGGTCAGGGGTGGGGGTGTTGCTGGCGGGTTAGGTACGGGGTTAGGGGAAATGTCAGGGCCAGGCATTATGGATTCCTCCTTAAATCTTAAGCTAATGCAGAATATGGATGTAGAGGGCAGGGTGATCCTGGTCGGGGTTTGCTTTGCAGTATAAAGGCGCCAGGCTTTCCCGAATTAGTATAAGAAAGAGGGGCACCAATCATACATTAGGCCTCCTAAAAAACGGTGCTGTATAATAGTTTTGACAGGGGCCATCTTCCCGGCAGTCAAAACCCAGGCCTCGCATTAAATAGGCCAAATCATCATTAATACTTTTTCACCTTGGAGCAAGGAATCTGGCCATCAGGCGTAGAATAGTAGCAACCAGGGTGATGGAAAATGCCTCCTGCCAGGATTATCAACGAGAAAATCAAAAATGAAATTATGGGCATAACTCTAGTGGCCCTTTCCCTCCTGTGCCTGGCGGGCCTTTATGTCCTTGATCTGGGTTATGTAAGTTCGGCGGCCAGTATCGGCGCCATCGGCCAGTTGCTGGTCCAGTTTTTGCGGGCTTTGACCGGCGAGGGCAAGTATTTGTTCCCCTTACTGCTGGCTGCCTGGGGCGTGAGACTCATAATCGGCGGCCGGGTCAAAGATACTCGTCCCCGCCTGGTTGGAGGGGTGTTGCTCCTTGTCACCTTCCTAAGCGCTCTCCATCAACCCTTGCTTCCCGGTAATGATTATAAAGTGGTCCTGGCCAGCGGCCTGGCCGGCCAGGGCGGTGGCTTCATTGGCGCAGTAGGGGCCTTAATATTAAAATCAATCTTTGGTCGCCTGGGCACCTGGATTGTCCTGGGCGCCCTGGCGGTGATTTCCTTTCTCCTGGCGACGGGGGTTTCCCTGACCAGACTGTTGCGCCGGGCCGGACAGGTCCTCGTGCCTATATTTCCCACCCTCAGGAACTGGCTCCTGGCCTTCCTCTTTACCGAGGTAGAAGAAGAACCAGCCCTTGGGTCCGGGGAGAATGAGGAAAGTAGTAAGGCCAAGATTAAGGCCAGGACCAGGGGCCGCTCCATCCCGGAAAAGGAGACCTTGCCGGAAAGGGAACCCGTGCCGGTCGTTATCAACCCGCCGCCGGAACCCCACTCTCCGGTCATCACACCCCCGGCGAAGGAAGAACCGGTCCCGGTCCGGGTCTACCCGGAGAATCCGGCGCCGTCGGTATTGGAGGATGATAAGAAGCCCCGGCGTAAACCGAAGTTTAACCTCCAACCGGAAACCCCGCCAACCCTGGAAGAGGGGGAAGGCAGTGGGGACGAGCCGGGGGTGTATGTCTTGCCTCCCTTAAGCCTATTAAGCCGCCCGGTAAGGGTCAAGAATCCCCGCCTGGAAAAGGATATCACCGACCGCATCAAAATCCTGGAGGATACCCTGGACAGCTTTGGGGTCAAGGTCAAGGTGACCCAGGTCAGCTGCGGCCCGGCCGTTACCCGTTATGAGGTCCACCCGGCTCCAGGGGTCAAGGTGAGCCGGATTGTCAGCCTGGCCGACGATATCACCCTGAGCCTGGCCGCCTCCCAGGTACGCATCGAGGCCCCCATTCCCGGGAAGGCAGCCGTAGGCATTGAGGTGCCCAATAAAGAGATTGCCGTCGTTCACCTGCGGGAGGTCCTGGAGGACCCGATTTTTACTGAAGCCAACAGCCGCCTGACTGTAGCCCTGGGCAAGGATATAGCCGGCAACCCGGTAATCGCCGACCTGGCCAAGATGCCCCACCTGCTCATTGCCGGGGCTACCGGGTCAGGTAAGAGCGTTTGCTTAAACGCCTTGATCTGCAGCCTGCTTTTTAAAGCCACCCCCCAGGAGCTCAAACTGTTGATGATCGACCCCAAGATGGTGGAGCTAACCCAGTATAATGGCATCCCCCACCTGCTGGCGCCGGTGGTCAGCCAGGCCAAAAAGGCGGCTACTGCCCTGCACTGGATAGTTAACGAAATGGAAAAGCGCTACCAGCTCTTTGCCGAAGCCGGGGTTAAGGATATAACCCGGTATAACCGCTGGCTGCAAAAGGAGAATAACGGCCAGGGAAGCCTCCCCTTGGTGGTGGTGCTGATTGATGAACTGGCCGACTTGATGATGGTCGCCCCGGCGGACGTTGAGGATGCCATTTGCCGCCTAGCCCAGATGGCCCGGGCTGCCGGCATCCACCTGGTAGTAGCCACCCAACGACCTTCGGTGGACGTCATTACCGGGTTGATCAAGGCCAATATCTCTTCTCGCATCGCCTTTGCCGTCTCTTCCCAGGTCGATTCCCGGACTATCCTGGACATGGCCGGCGCGGAAAGACTTCTGGGCCGGGGTGATATGCTTTTCATGCCTATCGGTGCGAGCAAACCCATTCGCGTGCAGGGGGTCTATGTCTCCGACCGGGAGGTAGACGACCTGGTAACCTATGTCAAGCAGCAGGGCCGTCCGGAATATAACTCCAGCTTTTTAAAGGGTGAAGAGAGCGGGGAAGAGAATAATGAAGCCGAGGATGAACTTTTCCCTGCTGCCGTCCGGGTAGTGCTGGAAACGGGGCAGGCCTCCATCTCTATGCTCCAGCGCCGCCTGCGGGTGGGCTATACCCGGGCGGCCCGGTTGATGGATATGATGGAGGCCCGGGGCTTCGTCGGCGGCCATGAAGGCACCAAGGCCCGGGCCATCCTCACTAACTGGGATGAATACCAGGAACTATTTGGGGCAAATGATGAACCATAGAAGGAATCTTTCTGCGCAATGTAGAAGTTGGATGTGAGCATAACACCAATTAAAGAAATGATGGGCAGGAATCTTTTCGCTTGTTGTCGAAAAGTAAGAATCAGGAGGTGAGGCCATGGGACAGGTGGGCGAAATCCTGCGCTCGACCCGCCAGGAGAAAGGGATTTCCCTGCGGGAAGCAGAAGAAGCCACTAAAATCCGCCGGAAATACCTGGAGGCCCTGGAGAACGGCACTTATGATGAAATTCCCGGCCGCGTCTATGCCCTGGGCTTTGTGCGTAATTATGCCCGTTACCTGGGCCTGGACCCGGCCGAAGTAACCGCCAGGTTTAAGGAAGAGTATCCGGCTAAAGAGGACCCCTATTCAGTGGAGGAGACCAGTATTACTGTACCCCGGTTAACAGCAGGGAAGTGGGGCCGCTGGTTACTGGTGCTGGGTGTTATCCTGCTTCTCTGGGGCGTAAACCGGCTCTATGGCTATTATCGACCCACCCCGGTGCCACCACCACCGCCGTCGGTGGCTGAACCAGCGCCAGGCACACCGCCGTCAGCAACCTCGCAACCACCTGTAACCCCGCAGCAACCCCCGGCCCCACCACCCCAGGTCCAGGGTGTGGAGATTAAGGTAAAGGCTACCGGTGATTGCTGGATCGGGGTTGCCATCGATGGCAAAAACGATTTCTCCGGTACTTTGAAATCGGGTGAAGAGAAGACCTTCCAGGGCCAGGACAGAATAAACATCACCCTGGGTAGCGCCGGTGCCGTCGAGGTAACCCTTAACGGTCAGGCTCAACCTCCTCTAGGTAAAAGAGGGGATGTAGTCACCTTTGAGGCTGATAAGGGCGCGAACCAGTTGCGGATAATTAAAAAGTGATGCCTAAAGTTGCCGTTATCACCCTTGGTTGTGCCAAAAACCAGGTCGAGAGCGAATATATGCTGGGGGTGCTGGAAAAGATCCACCTGGAACTGGTTGACGACCCCCGGCTGGCGGATGTAGTAATCGTTAATACCTGCAGTTTTATCACCGCCGCCAGGGAAGAAGCCCTGGCAACGATCATGGAACTCACCCAGACGGCCAACCGCCCCCGGATAATCGTCGCCGGTTGCCTGGCCCAGCAATATGCTGCCGAACTATGGCCGGAATTGCCGGAAGCGGCGGCCTTGATCGGCCCCGGTGCCACGGCCCGGTTGCCGGAGATTATCAAGCGGGTATTAAGGGGCGAAAGGGTCCTGGATGTCCCCGGCCCACAGGTCAGGGCGTGGGGATTGCCGCGTCTTACCGCCGGCGGCCAGCCGTCAGCTTATTTAAAGATCGCCGAGGGCTGCGATAACTGCTGCACCTATTGCACCATTCCAGCTATTAAGGGGCCCTACGCCAGCCGGCCTGTGGAGGATATACTGGTCGAGGGCCGTTCCCTGGCGGGAAGGGGCGTCAAGGAGCTGGTCCTGGTAGCCCAGGATACCACCGCCTACGGACTGGATTATTACGGGGCCTACCGCCTACCGGAACTGCTGCGCCGTCTGGCCCGAATTGACGGCATCGAGTGGTTACGTCTACTCTATGCCTACCCGACCCGGATTACCCCGGAACTAATCGAGGTCATGGCTACCGAGCCGAAGGTCGTGCCGTATCTCGATCTACCCCTCCAGCATGCCAGTGAAGGGGTTTTAAGGCGTATGGGCCGGCCGGGAACGGGAACCGCCGGCCTGCAGGCTATTGAACGCCTGCGCCAGGCTATGCCGGAAATAGCCCTGCGTTCCACCTTTATTGTTGGTTTTCCCGGCGAGGTGGAAGGGGATTTTCAGTTTCTCCTGGACTTTCTTGTCGCTGCTCGTTTAGACTGGGTAGGAGCCTTTAAGTTTTCCCCGGAACCAGGTACCGGGGCGGCCGAACTGCCCGGGCAGGTGCCGGAGGAAATTAAGGCGGAACGCTACCAAAGGTTAATGCTGCACCAGCAACCCATTACCCGGGCTGCTAACGAAGATTGGGTCGGCCGGGAGGTTCTGGTATTAAAGGAAAAGCCCGGAGCAGGCCGTAGTTTTCGCCAGGCCCCGGAAGTCGACGGCCTAATTTTTATGCAAAATGATGCCACCCCGGTAGGAACAATGGTGCGGGTAAAATTGACCCGGGTTCATCAGGTCTACGACCTGATAGGGGAGCCGGTATAGTATAGACGAAAATGCTGGTGAGATAAGGGGCTGGTGGGTACAGGCGGAGGGCGACTTGGTTTGAGGCGTAAGCAAACTCGAACTGTGCCGCGGCGAGGCGGCGGTGAACGGGATAGCGCGTATGGCAATAGTAACCATTTACGGTATAAACCTATTTTTAGGGAGGTTTAAAGGAATGACCCTGGCCAACAGGGTAACCATGATCCGCCTGATGCTGGTGCCTTTTTTTGCCTTCTTTGTCCTCCGCCCCCTGGGGCCGGGCTATTACCTGGCTGCCGGGTTGTTCGTCCTGGCGGCGGCTACCGACGGCCTGGACGGTTACCTGGCCCGCAGCCGGGCCGAGGTGACCAGGCTGGGGAAGCTCCTGGACCCCCTGGTGGATAAGCTCCTGGTGACTACAGCTTTGGTCTTGCTGGTCCAGATGCACCTGGCCCCTGCCTGGGTAGTGGTGATTATCATTGGCCGGGAATTTTTAATCAGCGGCCTGCGCCAGGTGGCTGCCGGCGAAGGATTAATCCTGGCCGCTAGTTCCCTGGGGAAACTGAAAACTATCGTCCAGGTAATAGCCGTTGTGGCCCTGTTAGTAGAGATGCCCAGCGCCACCCTAGTACTCTATGGCGCCCTTATCCTCACAACAGTCTCCGGCTTGCATTACCTCTTCCTGAACCGGGAGTTGCTTTATCGTATGGTTTAAAGGGGCAGTGGTAATACTGCCAGGTAATTCATAAGGTCCGGAACTTAAAAGTTTGCTATAATTGAAGGTGTGACCTTGGAGAGGAGTGTTAACTTTGCACTTCAAAGGGTGGCGCCTTCATTTCGTTTTACTTGCAGCCCTTTTGAGTTTAAGTTTACTGACCGGTGGCCAGTGGGCTTACCGGCACTTTGGCCAGGAAAAACCCCTGATCGGGGCCCTGGAGGCCGTGCCCGGAGTCCAGGCAGTAACAATGATGCCAGGTACGGGCTACCTGGAAGTCCAGATCAGCCTGGGCCCGGTAACGAATCTACAACAGACTTATACCGAGCTGGAGGAAATAATCCGGGGTGCCTACGGCCAGCAGCCCTTTAAAATCACCCTCCAGGACAACCCGGCGCCAGTTCTGGATAGGCTCTGGCAGGCCAGCCAGTACGCTGTCTATGAAGCTGCCGTCCAGGGCAACTTTACCAGCATGGCAGCCAGGGTGGGCGATCTTGCCCGCCAGGCCGGTATTTCTGGCTATGCCCTGAATATCGATGACCGGAACATTTATGTTGAGTTCCGCCAGGGGCAGAATTACCTTTACCGGGTAATCCCCAGGCAAACCGACGGTCGGCAGGGGGGGAGAAGTAGTGCTTAAGGAGATTGCTGCCGGTATAGCTGCAGGTGTCCTGATATTTTTAGCCCTCAAGGGAGTTGACGTCACACCTTTTCTCCTCCTGGCCGGGATGGGCTTTCTGGCTTACTGGTTAATTGAAAAGAAGGGTTTGCTTTCTTCTACCCTGGGTGGTAAATCCTATACCTCAACCAGCCCCGTTTCTTTTGCCGATATCGGGGGACAGGGGACGGCTATCCGGGAACTGAAAGAAGCCCTGGAGTTTTTATTGCGCAGCAACCAGGTCCAGGCCATGGGCATTCGTCCCCTAAAGGGCCTGCTCCTGAGCGGGCCGCCGGGGACGGGGAAGACCCTGATGGCCAGGGCAGCAGCCACCTATACTGATGCCGTCTTCCTGGCAACCAGCGGTAGTGAATTTATCGAGATGTATGCCGGGGTGGGGGCCCAGAGGGTGCGCAACCTGTTTAATCGCGCCCGGGAACTGGCCCGGTGCCAGCAAAAGAAACGGTCGATTATTTTTATCGATGAACTGGAGGTCCTGGGGGGCAAGCGGGGTAGCCATACCTCCCACCTGGAGTACGACCAGACCCTGAACCAGCTCCTGGTGGAGATGGATGGTTTAAAACAGGACCAGGAAGTTCAGATTCTAGTTATCGGCGCTACCAACCGGGCCGATTTGCTGGATCCCGCCCTCCTGCGGCCCGGGCGCTTTGACCGCCAGGTACGGGTCGATTTACCCGACCGCGAGGGACGGCTGGCTATTTTAAAGCTGCATACGGCCAATAAGCCCCTGGCGCCCGATGCCGATCTGGAGGTTATCGCCCGGGAGACCTTCGGCTTCTCCGGGGCGCACCTGGAGAGTGTGGCCAACGAAGCAGCCATCCTCGCCCTGCGGGAAAAGGTGCCGGTAATCGAGCAGAGGCATTTAATGGAAGCAGTCGATAAGGTTATGCTGGGTGAAAAACTGGGTCGCAAGCCTTCGCCGGAGGAATTATACCGCTTGGCCATTCATGAAGCCGGTCATGCTGTAACCGGGGAGCTGCTACGACCCAAGTCGGTTTCCCACGTGACCATTACTTCTCGGGGCCAGGCCCTGGGCTATACCAGGCAGAAACCCGAGCACGACATCTATCTTTATACCCGGGATTACCTAGAGACCCAGATCGCCATCTGCCTGGCTGGGGCAGTGGCGGAGACCCTGGTCCTGGGCAGCCGCAGTACCGGTTCCCTGAATGATTTTAAGGAATCCATCCGTCTGGCGCGGGTGATTATTACTTCGGGCTTGTCGGATCTGGGGGTAGTGGCCGAGGAGAATCTCTCCCAGGAGCAGATGCACGAGGCTTCGACTACAATCATTAACCAGGAAGAAGAGCGGGTCACCTCTTTACTGCAACCTCGCCTGGCAGTTTTGCAGGAACTTGCCCGGAGCCTGGTGGAAAGGGAAACCATTACCGGCCAGGAATTGCGGCTCCTCCTGCAGGATCAAGCTAAGGCCTCTTGAAAAAATTGGTCGCAGCAGCAGGATTATGGGTTGAACAGGGCGAATAAGATCCCAAGCAGGTGAGTCTAATGCGGCTGTTTATAGCCATTAATTTTTCCGCGGCCCTGATTGACCGTCTCGCCCGCTTACAGGGGGAATTACGCCGGCTGCCGGTGGCGGTAAAATGGGTAAACCCAGCCGGTATCCATTTAACTCTGAAGTTTTTGGGTGAGGTGGAACCGGCTGCGGTTGGGGCGATTGGCGCGGCCCTGGAGAAGGCCGCCCAGGGGATTAAACCCTGGGACCTGGAAGTAAAGGGTGCCGGTGTCTTCCCCAACGGGCGCTCCCCGCGGGTTGTCTGGGTCGGGGTGGAGTCCGGGGCTCCCTTGTATGACCTCCAGCGGCAGATAACGGCCGAGTACCTGGCCCTGGGTTTCAAGGCCGATACCTTTACCCCCCATTTAACCCTAGGCCGCCTGCGTCCAGGTGCTGCCTGGAATAGCATCGTGGGGGACAGGCTGCGGGAACTAGCGGGTGTTTCCTGGGGCCGGGAGAGGGTAACAGCCGTGAACCTCATGGAAAGCCGGCTAAGCCCCCGGGGCGCCCACTACCACCCCCTCCTAACTGTCAACCTGGAGGAGCCATTTATGGGGAGCTGACGCTCCGCCACGAAACCATGAAAATACTGGCAGAAGGGCTGGCGGGTACAGGAGGAAGGCGACTTGGTTCGAGGCGCCGGCAAACTTGAGCTGTGCCGCAGCGAGGCGGCGGTGAACGGGATGGGGATCGTAGCCTAAGTGTTGGTGACAGGGGTGAGTTAAAGCTGCGCCCGAAGCCGGCCGAGTTCGACACAAGTATAAGGCGCAACCAGCGCCCGGAGGGAACTGCCTCACCCCAGAAGTAGCGGTTCCAACGACGGCCAATTTTGGCAGAAGCCTATTTTAGAGGAGGCGAATTGAATACATGTCTTTAACTGAAAAACAGCGCGCCCTGGAAAACGCCCTGAGCCAGATTGAGCGGCATTTCGGCAAGGGTTCCATAATGCGCCTGGGTGAGAACGCTCGCCTTAGCGTCGAAGCGATACCCACCGGCGCCCTGCCCCTGGATCTGGCCCTGGGCGTAGGCGGGCTGCCCCGGGGCCGGGTAGTAGAGATCTTTGGCCCGGAATCCTCCGGTAAGACTACCGTAGCCCTGCATGTTATCGCCGAGGCCCAGCGGGCCGGCGGTACGGCGGCCTTTATCGACGCCGAGCACGCTCTGGATCCGGTTTATGCCCATAACTTGGGCGTAGATACAGATAACCTGCTGGTCTCCCAACCTGATACCGGTGAACAGGCCCTGGAAATAGCCGAAGCCCTGGTCCGCAGCGGGGCTATTGACGTGATAGTTATTGACTCGGTAGCCGCCCTGGTGCCTCGGGCCGAACTGGAAGGGGAGATGGGCGACGCCCATGTAGGTTTACAAGCCCGGCTAATGTCCCAGGCCCTGCGTAAACTGGCGGGGATCATCTCTAAATCCCGCACTGTAGCCATTTTTATTAACCAGTTGCGGGAAAAGGTAGGGGTCCTCTTCGGCAGTCCCGAGACCACCCCCGGCGGCCGAGCCCTGAAATTCTATGCCTCCGTGCGCCTGGATGTCCGCAAGATTGAACAGTTGAAGGCCGGTACGGAGATAGTCGGCAACCGTACCCGGGTCAAGGTGGTAAAGAATAAAGTAGCGCCCCCCTTTCGCCAGGCTGAGTTTGATATTGTCTACGGTCGAGGGATCGATAGAGAGGGCTGCCTCCTAGATATGGGGGTTGACCTGGATATCGTCAAAAAGAGCGGCGCCTGGTATTCCTTGGGAGAAGAACGCTTGGGACAGGGGCGCGAGGCCGTCAAGGATTTTCTTAAGGAACACGCCGATCTGGCCAGCGTTATTGAGGCCCAGATCCGGGAAAAGGTTGGGTTGAATAATCATCCGGCTACTAAAGAAGATGCCACCCCGGCCGACGTCTGAGCCCTCGCCGGCAGCAGCCTGGGAATACGCCCTCCAGCTGCTAACCTACCGCCAGCGCAGCGAAAGGGAACTGGCCCGGCGTTTGCAAACCCGGGGGTTTAGCGATCAGGTGGTAACAGATACTATCGACAGGTTAAAAGGGGCCGGCTTCCTGGACGATGAACGTTTTGCCCGGGATCAGGCTACTTATCGCCTGGCCACCCACCCGGTGGGCCGGCGTCGCCTCCAGCAGGAGTTGCAACAAAGGGAAATAGACCCCGGGCTGGCGGCAATAACCGTTAATGAACTCCTGACCCCGGAAGCCGAACTGGCGGCGGCCAGGGAACTGGCCGGGAAATACCGGCGTCGCACCGGTGAGGACAATCGGCACTATGCCTGCCGCCTGGCGCGTTTTCTCTGGCAGCGGGGATACGGCGGGGAGATAATCCAACACCTGCTGGCCGAAATACATATCGAGGACGATATTGACAGGCCCCGGTAAAAAGAATACAATAATTTTGGGAGAAACTAGGTATAGGATTACTACCATAAACCTTTATTTTTTGCTTTCACTACCGGGTTTAGCCTGGATGGAATATAACTTTTTGACCTGTAGTAGATGGTCTAATTGTTTTGAGCTTCCCAACAGGCGGCATATGGTCCTGGTTTTGAACCAAATAAAGGGCATTTGGTAAGTATTCCTATGGTTAAGCCGAGTTTCGACTCGGCTTTATTTTATGGGCGGGAGGTGAAGAGCAATACAGTATCTCTTGTACGCGTTAATAGCTTTTCTAGTGGGCGGTGTCGGTGGTTATGCCATCCGTAAATACCTAGCCGAGGCTAAGATAGCCTCGGCGGAAAAGGCCGCCGCCGCTATTATTGAAGAAGCCAAAAAGGAAGCTGAAGCCAAGAAGAAAGAAGCAGTCCTGGAGGCCAGGGATGAGGTCCACCGCATGCGCAGTGAGGTGGAGCGGGAAAACCGGGAACGGCGCAATGAACTCCAGCGCCTGGAACGGCGTTTACTGCAAAAAGAGGAATCCCTGGATCGGAAGACAGAGTCCCTGGAGCGCAAGGAGACTAACCTGCACCGTCAGGAAGAAGCAGTCCAGAAAATCAGGGACGAGGTGGAAAAACTGCGCCTGCAGCAGGTGAGTGAGTTGGAGCGGATTTCCGGCCTAACTACCGAAGCAGCCAAGAACATCTTGCTGAAGAATGTTGAAGAAGAAATCCGGCATGAAACAGCCCTGATGATCAAGCAAGTAGAAGCTGAAGCCAAGGAAGAGGCCGAGAAGAAAGCCCGGGAAATCATTACCCAGGCCATCCAGCACTGTGCTGCTGATTATGTGGCGGAAGCAACGGTCTCGGTGGTTAATTTACCCAACGATGAGATGAAGGGGCGGATAATCGGTCGCGAAGGCCGCAATATCCGGGCCCTGGAAACCCTGACCGGAGTGGACCTGATTATTGATGATACCCCGGAGGCGGTTATCCTTTCCAGCTTTGATCCCATCCGCCGCGAGATAGCCCGGATTGCCCTGGAAAAACTCATCGCCGACGGGCGTATCCATCCGGCAAGAATTGAGGAAATGGTAGAAAAGGCCCGGCGGGAGCTGGAGACGAAGATCCGGGAGGAAGGCGAACAGGCCACCTTTGATGTCGGTATCCACGGCCTGCACCCGGAACTGATTCGCCTGCTGGGTAAATTAAAATACCGTACCAGCTACGGCCAGAATGTCCTGAAACACTCCCTGGAGGTCGCCTTCCTGGCTGGCGCCATGGCCGCCGAGCTGGGGGTTGACGTCCAGGTAGCCAAACGGGCCGGCCTGCTCCACGATATCGGCAAAGCCGTCGATTTTGAGGTGGAGGGGCCCCACGTTAACCTGGGGGTTGAGCTGGCCAAGAAATACCGGGAATCTCCCGAGGTTATCCACGCCATTGAAGCCCATCATGGCGATGTGGAGCCTAAAACCATCGAAGCCGGCCTAATCCAGGCGGCTGACGCCATCTCAGCGGCCCGTCCGGGAGCCCGGCGCGAGACCCTGGAAGCTTATATCAAACGCCTGGAGAAACTGGAGGAGATCGCCAACTCCTTCAACGGCGTGGAAAAATCCTACGCTATCCAGGCCGGCCGGGAAGTCCGCATCCTGGTTAAACCTGACAAGATTGATGATGCCCTGGCAGTACGCCTGGCCCGGGATATTGTCAAGACTATTGAACAATCTATGGAGTACCCCGGCCAGATCAAGGTGGTGGTAATCAGGGAAACCAGGGCCGTTGATTATGCCAAATAACTAAACGCGAAAGACCGGTGGCAGGGATGGGTGAGGTTTTACCATCTCTGCCATTAAATTTTCACTCTCCGGGAAGGACAAGGCAGGCAGGATTTTGCTAACTGGTGCAGAAGTAGTGTCATATTGGCGGCAACATCTTATACATAAAGTACGGGGCAGGTGTCTACCATGAGCCTGAAGTACAAACACGGCGGCGAGGTATCCGACAGCATAGGTCTGTTGATTTCTATTCTGGTGCGCTATCCGGAAGTGGGGACCATTAATTATGAACCCCACGACCAGGTCCTGCGTTTTACCTTTATGCTGGCGCAGCCGGTAGAGGAAGAGAGAGTCCGGGCCTTTGAAACGAAGTTCCATAAATCCCTGGAGGTTTATAACTACTTGGAAGATCGGGATGCCAGGGTTATCAACCTACACCACACCTACGACGATCAAATAATGTCCCTTGAAGTACAGCGGGATGTGGCCACCCTTTCCCGGGACGAGATTAACCTGATCATGACCCTGGTACAGGAGGAGTTTGGCTCCAGCCTGGTCGTGGAAAACAATGATGAAGTAATGGAAGAGGAATTAATCCTGCAGGAAGAGTTAATCGACCATATGCTCGAGAGTGTCAAGGGGACTACCTCCGAGAGACAGCTGATTGCCTTCCGGGAAGAGGGACGGGTTATGGTATTTAATAAGTAACCAAAGGTGAATAATAAAATGCAAGCAACCAACAAGGGAAGTTAAGGGGAATTTCGTTGCGAATTTTAATGATTGGTGACGTGGTGGGGCGGCCGGGCCGGCGGGCGGTGCGGGAAGTCCTACCGGCTTTACTCCAGGAACACCGGCCTGATCTGGTGATAGCCAATGGCGAGAATGCTGCCGGGGGTAATGGTATCACACCAGATACCGCCGGTGAACTTTTTGCCAGCGGCATTGACCTGCTCACCATGGGCAACCACGTTTGGGATAAAAGGGAAGCCCTGACCCTGTTGGAGCAGGAGGAGCGGATTGTCCGGCCGGCCAATTATCCTCCCGGCACTCCGGGCCGGGGCTATACCCTTTATCCCGTACGGGAGGATTTAAAAGTCGGGGTTATCAATCTGTCCGGCCGTATCTTCCTCCCCCCCCTGGATTGCCCCTTCCGCCTGGGGCAGGAGCTCGCCGCAGAATTGCGGCGGGAAACGCGGGTCATAGTAGTAGATTTTCATGCTGAGGCGACTTCAGAAAAGGTAGCCCTGGGCAGGTATTTAGACGGCCAGGTGAGTGCCGTTGTCGGCACCCATACCCATATCCAGACGGCCGATGCCCGGGTTCTGCCCGGGGGCACGGCTTACATAACTGATGTAGGTATGACCGGGCCCCGGGATTCCGTCCTGGGGGTTAAAACAGAGATCATTCTGCACCGGTTTTTAACCCAGTTACCAGTGCGGTTTGAGATTGCGGACGGGGTGGTGCAACTGGAGGCTGTACTTCTGGATATTGATCCTGCCACCGGCCGGGCTATGGGCATCCAGCGGCTGCAACACTCTGGTACCCCCTGAAGTTGAAGGTATACCCTGCTTAGGATAGGAGGTCAAGGCTGGCCCCGCGGCAATACCTGGGATAGTTGTATATGCGGTAATTACAACTTAAATGAATTATATGCTTTTTAAGAGGAATTTTTCCCTGCACAGCGAATAGATAGTATCAAAGACAGGTATGAGGGGGGTTATTCTTTATGGAAGTTTTGAAAGTAGCCGCCAGGTCCAACCCGAACTCCGTGGCTGGAGCCCTGGTCGGGGTTTTACGGGAAAAGGGCGGGGTGGAGATCCAGGCGGTTGGGGCCGGGGCTTTAAACCAGGCCATTAAAGCGGTGACTATTGCCCGGGGTTTTGTGGCCCCCCGTGGCCTGGATATAGTCTGTATCCCGGCCTTTGTCGATATCGAGATTGATGGCCAGGAACGCACGGCAGTCAAGCTCATTATAGAGCCCCGGGCAGCAGGGATCAACGGGTTGAGCGAAAAGTTAAATCTGGAACCTGTTACCGCCAGGTAGCAGGCTTTTTTAGGTTATAATAAAGC
Organism: Moorella naiadis (nom. illeg.); assembly: GCF_051020825.1. NCBI lineage: Bacteria > Bacillati > Bacillota > Clostridia > Neomoorellales > Neomoorellaceae > Neomoorella > Moorella naiadis (nom. illeg.). The sequence goes on along the minus strand of NZ_JAXGFQ010000003.1, from coordinate 104,213 downwards.
CAAGAAAATAGTAACCGGGTGATAGTTTGGCTGCAGATCTCCATGCTCATACCACAGCCTCCGATGGCCACCTGTCCCCGGCCCGGGTAGTACACCTGGCCGGCGAGAAGGGGTTGGCGGCCCTGGGGATAACTGATCACGATACTGTTGCCGGCCTGGCGGAAGCCCTGGCCGCCGGGCAGGAAATCGGTCTGCCGGTAATCGCCGGGATCGAGTTAAGTACCGAGGCGGAGGGCCGGGAGGTCCACCTCCTGGGTTACGGTTTCGACTGGCACCAGCGGGATCTTCTGGCCTTTTTAGCCGTTATGCGCCAGGCTCGCTACCGGCGCTGCCTGAAGATTGTCGCCCGGCTGCGGGACCTGGGCTATGACCTGCAGGTGGCGGATGTGGAGCAGGAGGTCCGGGGTGAAGCCATGGGCCGGCCCCATATAGCGGCCGCCCTGGTACATAAGGGCTATTTACCCTCCGTAGATGCCGCCTTTAAAACCCTGTTAGCGCGGGGGCGCCCGGCTTACGTGCCCCGGACCAGGGTACCACCCGCCTGGGCCGTGGAGATAATTTTAAAAGCCAGGGGCCTGCCGGTCCTGGCCCACCCGGGTCTCAGCCAGGTGAATGATCTAATTCCCAGGCTGGTAGCCGTTGGCCTCCAGGGTCTTGAGGTTTATTATCCCTATCATGACGCCGCCGTCATGAGGCATTACCGGCAAATAGCTACTGCCTACAACCTGGTTATAACCGGTGGTTCCGATTTCCACGGGCGACCGGGAGATACCCACGCCGACCTGGGCTCCTGCACCTTAAATGCGGCTGAGCTGGAAAGGTTAATGGAGCGATTGCAAAAGATTAAGGAGCAGGCGACTAAGGATTGGGCGCCGGGCATATACTTTAACAAATGAACAGGAGGGGGTGGGGGCCGTTGGCTGATGATAGCCAGGCAGCCCTTTACCGGCGAATTAAAGAATTGGAAAGCAGGATCGAGCAATTGCGGATCAGCCGGCGTGTCCTGATGCGCCTGGTGGAGAAAAGCGAGGTCGAGAAGTGGGAAATAGTGAACCGCTTGCGCTGGGAAAAGGAACAACTGCAGACCCGTAACCATCGTTATGCCCGGGCCATCTGGCAAAAAAACAAGGAATTAGTATTCTTAGCGGGCAAGCTGCAAGGGCATATTGTGCCCGGGGCTTGACCGGTATAGAGGGATGGTTTATACTATAGTCAAATTTAATAAACAACAGGTGCTTGCCGGGAAAAGGGAATCAGGTGTAAATCCTGAGCGGTCGCGCCACTGTAACCGGGGAGTTTTTCCTCAAGTAGCCACTGGTGTTATACTGGGAAGGCGAGGGAAAGCAGGGAGCCGGGAGCCAGGAAACCTGCCTGTTGCTGAACCCTCGCGTTTAGGGGTGAAATATAAAAGAATTTACTCCAGCCGTTTGCGCGAGGCTGGAGTTTATTTTTGCGGCGGGAACTGGCCGCCGTAAACGTCATTTCAGGTAGGTAGGGTATTTTGGATGGCAAAATGGAAGAACGCGGGCCGCTGATCATGATCACCGGCGGTAGCCGGAGCGGCAAGAGCAGCCTGGCAGAGGAACTGGCAGGCCGGGCAGGGGGTGAAGTCGTCTACCTGGCAACAGCCACCGTTGATGATGCCGAAATGGCTGCTCGGGTGGCCAGGCATCGCCGCCGCCGCCCGGCCTGCTGGCGGACGGTGGAGGTTCCCCTGGAGGTTGCCGCGGCGATAGAACAAGAAGGTGCTAGAGCTGTTACCCTACTCATGGACAGCCTGGGGATGTGGCTTACCAACCTCCTGGGTAGTTACGACGGCGAGGGAGCAGGTAGCCAGGATGAGCAGGAGAAGATTATCGCGGGCATTATGGCCAAGGTGCAGGAGCTGGCTGTCGCAGCCCGCCAGGCCCGGGCGCGGGTAATTATCGTTACCGATGAGGTGGGGCTGGGCCTGGTGCCACCCTATCCCCTGGGCCGCCTTTTTCGCGACCTCCTGGGCCTGGCCAACCAGGAGCTGGCCCGCCAGGCCGATACAGTATACTTGGTTGTAGCCGGTCTGCCAGTAGTCCTCAAGGGTGAAGACCTATCACCCTCCTTCCCTCATGGGGACTAGCGTCCCAACCGAGGATAAGCGCAGCCGCCTGTTTGAGGCCGGAGGCCGAGTTAAAGCTGCGCCCGAAGCCGGCCGAGCTCGACACAAGTATAATGGCGCCACCAGCGCCTGAAAGGAACCTGCCTTACCCCCGAAGTAGCTAACCATATTATTGGAGGAGAAACCGGTGGCCAAAGAATTACGACGGGGCTATACAACCGGCACTTGCGCCGCAGCGGCGGCCCGGGCCGCCGCCCTGGCCTTGTGGCGGCATGAAACGGTAAATACAGTCTCCCTGACCTTGCCCCGGGGCGAAAAAATAATCATGCCGGTTACCCTGCTTCAGAAAAATCTTGATGAGGTCGAGGCAGTAGTAATTAAAGACGCCGGCGACGACCCCGATGTCACCGACGGCGCGGCCGTTCACGTCCGCGCCCGGAAAAGAGCTAAGGGGATCGTCCTGCGGGGCGGTGCTGGCATCGGTACAGTTACCCGGCCCGGCCTGGCCGTGCCGGTGGGAGAACCGGCCATTAATCCCGTGCCCAGGGCCATGATTAACAGTGCGGTAGCTGACCTGGTACCGGCCGGCCAGGGAATGGAGCTAGAGATTAGCATCCCCAGGGGTGAAGAGCTGGCCCGGCGCACCCTGAACCCCCGCCTGGGGATTACCGGCGGTTTATCCATCTTGGGCACCACCGGCATAGTCGAACCCATGTCGGAGGAAGCCTTCCGCACCTCCCTGGTACCCCAGATCGATGTCGCCCTGGCAGCTGGCTGGAAAACCCTGGTTTTGACGCCGGGCCGTCTGGGCCAGCGCCAGGCCGAGGAGAAATATGGCCTGCCGGCCACCGCCGTTATCCTCACCAGCAATTTTATCGGTTACCTTTTGGAGGCCTGCGCGGAACGCCCGGTCAAGGGGGTTCTCCTCTGGGGCCACGCAGGCAAGCTGGTGAAGGTAGCGGGCGGTATTTTTTATACCCACAGCCATATTGCCGACGCCCGCCAGGAGATTATCGCCGCCCGGGCGGCGGCAGCAGGGGCCTCCCGTGAACTGGTACAAGAGATCCTGGCCGCCACCACGGTGGAGGCAGTCCAGGAGTTATTGCAGCGAGCAGCCATGGAACCGGGTTTCTGGGATTCCCTGGCGGCTCTGGCCAGCCAGCGGGCCACGGCCCTGGTCCATGGGGCTTTAACTATCGGTACAGCCCTCCTGAACCTCCAAGGGGAGATCCTGGGCCTGGATGCGACCGCGCGGCAGATAATGGGGGGCTTTAGTTATGTCTAGGAAAAGTTGGTTAGCAGTCATTGGTGTGGGTCCCGGTACCCCGGAATACCTGACCCCGGCAGCCTGCCAGGCAGCCCGGGCGGCGGAGATCCTGGTCGGGGGTCGCCGGGCGCTGGACCTCTTTGCGGATCTACCCCGGGAGAAACAGGTTCTTGGCGGCGACCTGGAGAAGGTATATACCTTTCTACAGGAGGTACGTCCCCGGCCTACAGCAGTCTTGGTTTCCGGGGATCCGGGCTTCTATAGCCTGCTGGGATGGCTGCGGCGCAAATTCCCCGGGGAGAAAATAACCGTTATTCCCGGTATCAGTTCCGTCCAGCTGGCCTTTGCCCGCCTGGGCCGGGGCTGGGAGGGAGCGATTTTCCTGAGCCTCCACGGGCGCCCCCTGACAACCCTGGCCCCCTACCTTCCCCGCCTAACGGAAAAGTCGGTACAGCTGGCGCTGCTGACCGGGGGCAGCAATACCCCGGCAGCCCTGGGGAGCTATCTGGCCAGCCACGGCCTGGCTGACCTGATGTTGTGGATTGGCTGGGAATTGGGTACGAAAAAGGAAGGGACAATCTGGCTGACAGCCGCCGAACTGGCCAGCTCGGTTCTGCCGGCTGCAGGGGTGGTGCTCATGGGCTATGAACAGGAGTGACTGGCCCTTTCTAACCCCGGGGATTCCAGATTTCTATTTCACCCGTGACCGGGTACCCCTCACCAAGGAGGAGATCCGGGTTCTGACCCTGGCTAAAGCCCGGCTGGGGCCGGGGATGACCGTCTATGATATCGGCTCCGGGACCGGTTCCCTGGCCATCGAAGCGGCCAGGCTGGTGGGGCCGGGACAGGTCCTGGCCATTGAGGTTAACCCAGTGGCCTGTAGCCTTATTACCGAAAATGCCAGGCGATTTGGTTTAAATAATCTCCAAGTAGTAGCCGGTGCGGCGCCGGCCGCCCTAGCGGGGTTGCCGGCCCCGGAGCGGGTTTTGATCGGCGGCAGTGGCGGCCACCTAGCAGCAATTCTAGCTACCTGCCATGAAGTGTTGCTGCCAGGTGGAGTCATGGTTATTAACGCCGTTACCCCCGCAACCCTGAGTACGGCCCTGAACTTTGGCCAGGGCAGGGGTTATCAAGTAGCGGCCGTATCAGCGAGCCTGGCCCGCCTGGAGCCGGCCGGGCAGGCCCACATCTGGCGGGCTTTAAACCCGGTGCAGATTATCCAGTTGATCAAAGAGAAATGAGGAGTAGCTCAAGATGTACGGGACACTTTACGGCCTGGGTGTCGGGCCCGGGGATCCATCCCTGCTGACGCTGAAGGCCCGGGCGATTTTGGAAGAAGTACCGGTCGTTGCCGTTCCCGTTTCCCAGCGGGGGGAAGAGAGCCTGGCCCTGCAGGTGGTGCGGCAATTTCTCCGGCCGGAACAGCAAATTTTAAACCTTTTTATGCCCATGAGCCGCGACCAGGCGTATCTGGAACAATCGTGGGACGCTGCGGCCGCAGAACTGCGGGAGCACCTGGCCGGGGGGCGCGATATCGCTTTTCTTACCCTGGGCGATTCCTCCCTGTACAGTACTTATAGCTACCTGGTTCAGCGGCTGCAAAGGATAGAACCGGGCCTTAAAATAATTACTGTGCCCGGGGTTACCTCCTTTGCTGCTGCTGCTGCCGGCCTAAACCTACCCCTGGCCACGGGGGATGAACCATTGGCCATTATCCCGGCTTTGAGGGACCCGGCTACCCTAAAAGAGTACTTGTCCCTCTTTCCCAACTTGGTTTTAATGAAGGTGGCGCGCCACTACGACGCCATTGTCGAGGTTCTCCAAGAGGCCGGGGTGGCAGAAAAGTCGGTCCTGGCCAGCCGCTGCGGCCAACCGGGGGAGAGCTTTAATCGCGACCTGGCGGCCGGTAAGGGGCAGAAACAGGACTACCTGTCCTTGATTATCGTCAAAGGAGGCGGGCAGTCATGAAGGTTTATTTTGTCGGCGCCGGACCGGGAGACCCGGAGTTAATTACGGTCAAGGGACGCCGCCTGCTGGGGGAAGCCGGGGTGGTGATTTATGCCGGTTCCCTGATCAACCCGGAGATTTTACAGTATGCGGCTCCGGGGGCTACCTGTTACGACAGCGCCTCCTTGACCCTGGAAGAAGTCCTAACCCTAATGCAGCAATCCATTACCAGGGGTGAGATGGTTGTTCGCCTGCATACCGGCGACCCCTCTTTATACGGTGCCATTCAGGAACAAATGGACGCTCTGGCGCGGCTGGGCATCCCCTTTGAAGTGGTACCCGGGGTCAGCTCCTTTGCCGCGGCTGCGGCTGCGGTGGAGCGGGAGTTCACCCTCCCTGGCGTCAGCCAGACATTGATTTTAACCAGACGGGGGGGACGGACGCCGGTACCGGCCCAAGAAAGCCTACCGGAACTGAGCCGCCATCGGGCCAGCCTCTGCCTTTTCCTCAGCAGCCAGTCCCTAGCTACAGCTACGGCGGAACTGGCCGGGGGTTATGGGGTAGAGACCCCGGCGGCCGTGGTTTACAAGGCTTCCTGGCCTGAGAAGAAAGTGGTCAGGGGCACCCTGGGGGATATTGCCTCTCTAGCCCAGGCAGCTGGTATTGAGCGGACGGCCCTGTTGCTGGTAGGGGATTTTCTGGCCGGGGGATATGAGCGCTCCCGCCTCTATGATCCCGCCTTCAGCCACGGCTACCGCGGGGCCAAGGATAACCATGGCCAGGGGTAAAGGCGCCGCCGATTACAGATATGGAAGCGAAGGTAGCCAGCCAAGGATAACTATGCCCGGGGGCGAGGGGCTGGCCGTCGTCGCCCTGACTTGGCCAGGGCTGCAGACGGCCCGGCGCCTGGTCGGGTCTTTACCACCGGGGACAGAGCTCTTTGCCCCCGCCAGCCTGGCCCCTACTGCCGGGCCGGAGACCGGGGCAGTAAAAAGCAACCAATTGTATGACGCCGGTAGATTGGCTACCGGGGACGCAAATAGCGTCAGGTTTTACCAGGGCCGGTTAGGTGATCTTCTGGGGGAGATCTTCCACCTGTACCGGGGTTTGATCTTGATCATGGCTACCGGGATCGCCGTCCGGTCCCTGCGCGATTATATAGTTTCCAAGAAAACCGATCCTGCTGTCGTGGTAGTCGATGCCAGTGGCCGGTACGCCATTAGCCTGCTCTCCGGCCATCTGGGGGGAGCCAATGAACTCGCCCGCCAGGTAGCCGCCATCCTGGGGGCGGAGGCGGTGATTACCACTGCCAGTGAAACCCGGGGCCTGCCGGCCCTGGACCTGGTTGCCGGGCGCCTGGGTCTAGGCGTCTGGCCGCGGAACAACCTGACGGCAGTAATGGCCGCCCTGGTGAACGGCGAGGAGGTCGAAGTGTTGGTTGAACCCTCCCTGCTGGCACTCCTGCAGGTCGAACTGCCGGAGCTGGCCATCCGGCCCCTGGGGGACCAAGCCGGAGTCTGGGGTGACCGGGCCGGGATCCTGGTTACCTGGCGGCGGTTGCCCCTTCCTGGACCGCGCTGGGTTTTCTGGCGGCCGCAGGTGCTGGCTGCCGGGGTTGGTTGCCGCCGGGGCACCCCGGCCAGCGTTATTCTCTATGCCCTGGGGATGGCTTTGCAGCAAGCCGGTCTCAGCCGCCGGAGCCTGCAGGTACTGGCCAGCGTCGATTTTAAAGGCCGCGAACCGGGACTACAGCTGGCAGCCCGGCGGCTGGGGCTGGAGCTGCGTACCTTTACACCGGAAGAACTGGCTGCCTGCCTGGAACGGCACCCGGAACTGAGTAGCTCGGCGGTCGTAGCGGCCCGGGTGGGCCTGGCCGGTGTTTGCGAACCGGCAGCCTTGCTGGCAGGGGGAGAGGGGGAATTACTTTGGCCGAAAATGAAATACCGGGGAGTAACCATTGCCCTGAGCCTGGCGCCAGTGGTGAGCTAATGGTTATCGGCCTAGGCCCTGGACAAGAAGGGGAGATGACGGCCCGGGCCAGGGAAGCCCTGGAGCGTGCCCAGGTAATCGTCGGGTACCGGACTTATATTGATTTAATCGCCACCCTGATTGCCGGGCGCGAGGTGGTAGTTAACGGGATGACCGGTGAAGTCGCCCGGTGCCGGGAGGCAGTGGCCAGGGCGGCGGCCGGGGCCAGGGTAGCCATTGTTTCCAGCGGTGACCCCGGTGTGTATGGTATGGCCGGGCTGGTGCTGGAGATCCTGGCCAACCACCCCTGCGGTCAGGAAATACCGGTAACTATCATTCCCGGGGTGACGGCAGCTACAGCGGCCGCTGCCGCCCTGGGAGCGCCCCTGATGCACGATTTCGCCGTCATCAGCCTCAGCGACCGGCTGACTCCCTGGGAGGTTATCGGCCGGCGCCTAGAAATGGCGGCGGCAGCCGACTTTGTTTTAGTATTCTATAACCCCCGCAGCCATGGCCGGCCGGACCACCTGGGGCGGGCCCGGGAGATAATCTTGAAGTACCGCCAGCCAACTACCCCGGTAGGGGTAGTGCGTAATGCCGGCCGGGAGGGTGAGGTTACCTGGGTGCGGGACCTGGGCAGCCTCCTGGAAGTGCCGGTGGATATGGTGAGCACCGTCATTGTCGGCAACAGCCAGACCCGGGTCCTGGATGGGCGCCTGGTGACACCGCGGGGGTACCGGGTATGATCCTTACCCTGGCGGGAACGGCCGACGGCCGGGAGGTAATCCAGGCCCTAAGTAAGGCCGGTTACCCCGTACTGGCCACCGCTGTGACGCCCTATGGGGCCAAGCTGGCCCGGGACGCCGGGGCGGCCAGGGTCCGGGAGGGAGCCCTGGAGGCGCCCGACCTGACCGCCCTGCTGGCGGGGGGGTCCATCCAGGCGGTCATTGATGTCACCCACCCCTATGCCACCATCATTACCGCCCAGGCCCGGGCCATCTGCCGGGCAGCCGGGGTGCCCTATTTCCGTTACCGGCGGCCGCCGGCAGCAATTCCGGCCCACCCGCAGGTCACCCTGGCCGCTGGCTGGGACGAGGCAGTGGAACTGGCAGCCCGCTACCGGACAATCATGTTGACAATCGGTACCAGACACCTGGAGCTCTTTACGACCGCTCCGGCCCTGGCAGGCAAAAGAATTATCGCTCGCATCCTACCTGAGGTAGCTTCCTTAGAGGAATGTCGCCGCCTGGGACTTTGGCCGGGGGATATCATCGCCATCCAGGGGCCGTGCAGTTATGAGCTCAACTGCGCCCTTTATCGCCAGTTCGCCGTCGAAGCAATGGTTACCAAGGACAGCGGTAGCACCGGCGGGGTGGCGGCCAAAGTCCAGGCCGCCCTGGACCTGGGCCTGCAGGTAATTATCATCAGCCGGCCGCCGGAACCAGACGCCCTGCCCCTGGAGGAGATCCTGAAACAGTTACAGCAAAATTCTCCCGAACATTATTTTTGGAGGAGGTCAACAATGGCTACAGGCATAATTTTGCTGGGCCACGGCAGCCGGATACCGGAGGCTAACGAACACTTGAGGGTCCTGGCCGCCCAGGTGCGGGAGATCCTCGGTGATGTCCGGGTCGAGCCCTGCTATATGATGCGTACCCATCCCAACCTGGCCGAGGGTATAGCCACCCTGGTAAAAGAAGGCCGGCAGAAGATAATCGTCGTGCCGATGTTCTTTTGCAACGGTCTCCACGTCCAGAGGGATATTCCTGAGCAGCTGGCCGCCGCCAGGGAACTTTATCCGGAAGTTGAATTTATCTATGGTACTAATCTGGGCGCCGACCGACGCATAGCCGAGGTAATAGTTGAGCGCATTCAGGAGGTGGCGCCGGTTGGAATTTCTATATGATCCGCAGGCCATTGAGGCCCGCAGCCGGGAGATAATCGCGGCCCGGGTGGGTGACCTGGGCCTGGAACCGGCAGTCCGCGCCATCGTTACTCGTATTATCCACGCCACCGGGGATCTGGGCTACGCTGGCCTGGTAGCCTACCATCCCCGGCTGGTGCCGGTGGCCACGGCAGCCCTGCGCCAGGGGGCGGATATTATTACTGATGTGGAAATGGTCCGTAACGGCATCAGCAGTCACCTGGTATCCCGGAGTGGGGGCCGGGTTATCTGCGCCATCAAGGAGGAGCAAGTGCGGCAGGAAGCTGCTGCCCGGGGGGAAACCCGGGCTATGGTCGCCATGGAATACCTGGCTCCCCGGATGGCTGGGGCCATTATTGCCATCGGCAACGCTCCCACGGCCCTTTTCCGCCTCCTGAAGTTAATGGCCAGTGGCCTGGCCACGCCAGCAGCAGTCGTCGGTACACCGGTGGGTTTTGTCGGCGCTGCGGAGGCCAAGGCAGCCCTGGAGAAGGCCGGCGTGCCCTACCTGACAGTCCGGGGACCCAAGGGTGGCAGTACGGTAGCCGTAGCTGCCGTTAACGCCCTATTGCACTTGACCTGGGATGGGGAGGAATAGCTTGTGGCCAGAGCTATTATGCTCCAGGGGACCAGCTCCAATGTTGGCAAGAGCGTCCTGGCAGCTGCCCTCTGCCGCATTTTTTACCGCAATGGTTACCGGGTAAGCCCCTTCAAATCCCAAAACATGGCCCTTAATTCCGGGGCTACCCCCGACGGGGGTGAGATGGGCCGGGCACAGATTGTCCAGGCCTTGGCCGCTGGGGTGGTGCCCCGGGTGGAGATGAACCCGGTCCTTCTCAAACCGACAGCCCATGCCTGCTCCCAGGTGGTGGTCCTGGGAAGGCCGGTAGGCAACCTGGGTGCCAGGGAGTATCATGGAAAATTTAACCAGCAGCTGTGGTCCAAGGTCGAAGAGGCTTATGCGGCCCTAGATCGGGAGTTTGACATCATCGTCATCGAAGGGGCCGGCAGCCCGGCGGAGATCAACCTGAAAGATCAGGAAATCGCCAACATGCGGGTAGCAGGTCTGGCCCGGGCGCCGGTTCTCCTGGTGGCCGACATCGACCGTGGCGGTGCCCTGGCGGCAGTGGTAGGTACCCTCGAACTTTTGGAGCCCCGGGAGCGGGAGATGGTGGCTGGGATCATTATCAACAAGTTCCGGGGCGACCTGGACCTGTTAAAGCCGGCCCTGGATTTCCTGGAAAAGCGAACCGGTAAGCCGATCCTGGGAGTTATCCCCTTTATACCGGATCACGGCCTGCCGGAAGAGGATTCCGTGGTCCTGGAGGAGGCCACCGGCCGGCCGACCCTCCCGGGAGAGATTGAAATCGCGGTTATCAAACTACCCTGTATTGCTAACTTTACTGATTTTGATGCTCTAACCAGGGAACCAGGGGTTAATCTCCGTTATATCGACAACCCGGGCGACCTGGGGAACCCGGATCTGGTAATCCTCCCGGGCAGCAAGAACACCAGCGGCGACCTCCTGTGGCTGCGGCGCCAGGGCCTGGCGGCGGCTATTAAGGACCTGGCTGCCCGGGGGACCCCGGTACTGGGTATCTGTGGTGGTTACCAGATGCTGGGCTGGGAGATCAGCGATCCGGAACGGGTGGAAACTGATGCCGGCCGGGTCGAGGGTCTGGGTCTCCTGCCGATAAAAACCATCTTTCAGACCACCAAGGCTACCAACCAGGTGCGGGGCGTCATCACGGGTTCAGGGCCCTTCCTGGAGCCCCTCCAGGGCCGGGAGGTGCAGGGATACGAGATTCATATGGGGGCCAGCGTTCTCTGTGCCGGCAGCCCGGCCTTTAAAATTACCTCCCGCGGTGGTCAGCCGGTAGCTATTGATGATGGGGCCATGGCTAGCGAAGGACTCATTCTGGGTACTTATATTCATGGTATCCTGGATAACGATTTTCTGCGGCAGCGAATCCTCAGTGTCCTGCGGGCCAGGCGGGGCCTCCCCGAGAGCCCCGGGGTAGCAGACTTTGTTGCTGAGCAGGAACGGCGTTTTGACACCCTGGCCCGGCAGGTGGCCGCCAGCCTTGACCTGCAGTTCCTGGGGGCCATCATGGGCTTGGAACGCCCCCTGGTGGAGCCTGGCGGTGGTTACTGAGCTGTTGCTCCTGGTCCTGGCGCTCTTTCTGGACCTGCTGGTGGGAGACCCGCCCTGGCTGCTTCATCCTACCCAGGTCATGGGGGCCGGGATATCTAGCCTGGAAAGGCTTCTGTGGCGGCCGGGAGCCCGGCCGGGTTATTTACTTATTACCGGTGGGGCCGTGGCAGTAATCATTATTAGTGTCACCGGGGTGGTAACCCGGGCGCTACTGGTACTGGCCAGCAGGGCCGGTCACTGGGTGGAGTTTCTCCTGGCTGGATGGTTGCTGGCTACCACCATTGCCCCCCGGGGCCTGGCTGCGGCCGGCAGGAAGATCAGCCGCACCTTGAAGGCCGGGGATCTGGAGGCAGCCCGGCGCCAGGTAGGGTTGATTGTTGGCCGGGATACCGCTGATCTGACGGTAGCCGGGGTGACCAGGGCCACCGTGGAAACCATAGCCGAAAATACAAGCGACGGCATTATCGCCCCCCTCTTTTATTTTTTCTTGGGAGGGGTACCCCTGGCCATGGCCTACCGGGCGGTGAACACCCTGGATTCCATGCTGGGCTATAAAAATGAGCGCTACCTGTATTTCGGCCGGGTGGCAGCCAGGGTGGACGACCTGGTCAATTACCTCCCGGCCCGGCTTGCCGGGCTGGCTATCTGCGGGGCCGCCCTCCTGGTGGGGCAGGGCCGCCGGGCCTGGCGGACCATGTTGCGGGATGCCCGGCAGCACCCCAGTCCCAACAGCGGTTACCCGGAGGCAGCCATGGCCGGCGCCCTGGGCATCCGATTAGGGGGTCTCAATTATTACGGCGGGATACCCTCCCGGCGGCCCTTTATTGGCGACGCTGCCAGGGAACTGGAACCGGCTGACATTGACCGCGCTATTAGCCTCATGGCCGGCGCGACGGTTATCGCCGCCCTGGCCGGGGGTATCTACCTAGTTTTCGGGAGCCATTGGCTCTGAGAGGAAAGAAGAGTATGACCTGCGAACGGATTGTTATTGCCGGTACCAGGAGCGGCGTCGGCAAAACCAGTATTGCTACGGGTCTGATGGCCGCTCTGGCGGCCAGGGGCATGAAAGTCCAGGGGTTTAAAGTCGGTCCCGACTATATTGATCCCAGCTACCACACCTTGGCTACCGGCCGTCCCTCCCGCAACCTGGATACCTTTTTATGCCCCCCGGCAGCAGTGCTGGAGGCCTTCGAGGGCGCTGCCGTTACCGGCGACATCGCCATCATTGAAGGAGTTATGGGCCTCTATGATGGCCACCGGGATAACGGCAGTGGGAGTACGGCCGCTATCGCCCGGCTGCTGGCGGCCCCGGTTCTCCTGGTCGTTGATGCTACCTCCCTGGGGCAGAGTGTGGCCGCTGAGGTGCTGGGGTACCGTTCCCTGGACCCCGGGGTGCAGCTGGCCGGGGTTATCCTTAACCGGGTTAGTAACGAGGCCCACCTGGAGTTACTGCGTCGGGCGATAGAAGAGTATACCGGTGTGCCGGTGGTTGGCTGGTTGCGGCGTGGGGCGTTACCGCCCCTGCCCTCCCGGCACCTGGGGTTGATCCCGGCCGGGGAACAGGCAGGCCTCCCCGCTGTCCTGGCGGAGCTGGCCGCAGCCGTAGCCGCCGGCCTGGACCTGGAACGGGTAGTCGCCCTGGCCGGCGGGGCCGGTCCCCTGCCGGCAGGGGCGGGCCGCTTCTTTGCCGCCGCCCGGGCGGAGGCGGGGGAAACTATTCCGGTAGCCGTGGCCAGGGACCAGGCCTTCAGTTTTTACTACCAGGATTCCCTGGATTACCTGGTTGCCTTGGGGGCTGAACTGCTTCCCTGCAGTCCCCTCCAGGACAGCAGCTTGCCACCGGAAGCCGCCGGAGTGATTATCGGCGGCGGTTTTCCGGAGATCTTCCTGGAGGAACTGGCGGCCAACAGGCCCCTGTTAGAAGACCTGCGGCGGCAGGTGGCCCGTGGCCTGCCCCTCTACGCCGAGTGTGGCGGCCTCATGTACCTGACCAAGTCAAGCACCGATCTGGAGGGCCATACCTGGCCCCTGGCCGGTGTTATACCAGCCGCCTGCCGTATGCAAAGAAAGCTGGCCGGCCTGGGCTACCGGGAGGCCTATCTTTGCCGCGATAACCTCCTGGGCCGGCAGGGCGACCGCCTCTACGGCCACGAGTTTCATTACTCCACCCTGGCGGATACGGCAACCGGCTTCCCCCCGGCCTATACCTGGAAGCTGCGGGGCGTACCGCATTATGACGGCTACGGCACCCGGCAGGTAGTGGCCTCTTATCTGCACCTGCATTTTTTAGGCAACCGGCAGGCCGCCCAAAACTTCCTGGCCGCCTGCCGAAAATTTAAAGGAGGAATTGGTAATGTCGCTACTTGAGCAGACCCTGCAGGTTATCAAACCCCTGGACGACGAAGCCATGACCAGAGCCCAGGCCCACCTGGACGACCTGACCAAACCCCCGGGCAGCCTGGGAACCCTGGAAGACATCGCCCGGCGCCTGGCCGGGATCCGGGGTGAGGTCCCCCGCCGTATATCCCATAAGGCCCATATCCTCATGGCCGGGGATCACGGCGTCGTGGCCGAAGGAGTCAGTGCCTTCCCCCAGGAAGTCACCCCCCAGATGGTCTTTAACTTTAGCCAGGGCGGGGCGGCCATCAATGTCCTGGCCCGTCATGCCGGCGCCGAGCTGGTTTTGGTAGATATCGGTGTTGCCAGCGAGCTACCCGATCTTCCAGGCTTATTAAAACGGAAAGTAGCCCCGGGAACGGCCAACCTGGCCCGGGGTACGGCCATGACCAGGGAACAGGCCATAGCGGCCCTGGAAGTCGGCATTGAGGTTGCCAATGACAAGATCAACGCTGGTCATGAGTTGCTGGGCATCGGCGAAATGGGCATCGGCAATACTACCCCCAGTTCGGCCATCCTGGCCGTCTTTAGTGGCCGGCCGGTGGAAGAGATTACCGGCCGGGGTACGGGAGTCGACGATACAAGATTAGAATTAAAGATTAAGGCCATCAAACAAGGCCTGGCAGTTAATAAACCGGATCCAACTGATCCCCTGGATATCCTGGCTAAAGTCGGCGGCCTGGAGATTGCCGGTATGGCCGGGGTCATTCTGGCCGGGGCCGCCCGGCGGGTACCGGTAATTATCGACGGCTTTATCTCTGGCGCAGCGGCCCTGATAGCCACCAAGATGGCTCCCTTGGCCGGGGAGTTTATCCTGGCTTCTCATCTCTCTGAGGAACCAGGCCACGCCGCCACCTTAGAATTAATGGGTCTGAAACCAATGCTGACCATGCGCATGCGCCTTGGAGAAGGCACAGGTGCCGCCTTGGGTATGACCCTGGTGGATGCCGCCATTATGATTTACCATGAGATGGCCACCTTCAGCCAGGCCGGCGTCTCGGGAGCCCTGGACCATTGAGTAACCAGCTGGCGGCCTTTCTGACTGCCCTCCAGTTCCTGACCAGAGTACGCCTGAGTAACCGGGGTAACCGGGAGGTTTCTTTCCAGGCGAGCATCGTCTATTTCCCCCTGGTGGGGCTAATCCTGGGGTTAATCCTGGCGGCTGCCGGGTTGGTTTTAAACCACTTCGTGCCAGCCGCCAGGGCCGGCTTCCTCCTGGCCCTGGGCGTTTTCCTGAGTGGCGGGTTACATCTGGACGGCTTTATCGATACCATGGACGGTCTTTTGTCCGGCCGGGAGCGGGAGCGGGTCCTAGCGATTATGAAGGATAGTCACGTCGGTGCCCACGGGGTAACGGCAGTGATTACCCTGCTGTTGCTGAAGTTCAGCCTATTATTCTCCCTCCCCCCGGCCCGCCTCTGGCTAGGGGACCTGCCCTTGTCACCCTTCCTGCTTTTAATGCCGGTGTTGGCCCGCTGGGCCATGGTACCGGCCCTGACCTGTTTCCCCTATGCCCGCCGGGAGGGCCTGGGCAACCTCTTTGGGGCCGGTCAGGGCCGCCGGGCCCTAATTCTGGCCACCGTGGCTGCTATTGCCTTGAGCTGGCTGGCCCTGGGTTGTGGAGGATTAATACTGATGGCCCTGGTGGCCCTGACCGCCTGGTGGTGGTGCCGCCGCCTCACGGTGGTTCTGGGCGGCCTGACAGGGGATACCTATGGCGCCCTAGCGGAGCTGACCGAGGTTTTTGTCCTGGCGGTGGTAGTTTTATTCCGGCCATGGTTGGGGGTGTGATTATGTACGGATTTGCGCGGGTACCGGGGTCCTGCGGCGAACTGGTCCAGGGGGTAGTTGGTGGTCAATACTTCCTCATTACCTGTCCCATTAAATTGGGGGCAGAGGTAAGGGTCAACCTGCAGCCCGGAAGCCGGATTAGCGGACCCCGGGAAAGGATCAAAGCCCTGCGCGCCGTGCGCCTGGCCCTGAATTACCTAAATAGCCCGTGGGGCGCTCGGGTGGAAATCTGCAGCCCCCTGCCGCCGGGCAAGGGCCTGGCCAGCAGTACAGCCGATGTAGTAGCAGCTCTGGTGGCTACAGCCGGGGCCCTGGGAAGGGAGCTATCCGTAGAAGTAATTACGCAGCTGGCCCTGGCCCTTGAACCCAGTGATGGGACTTTTTTACCGGGTATTGTCCGTTTTGATCATCTGGCTGGTAAGAAATGGGAGTATCTGGGGCAACCGCCACCACTGGATATTTTAATTGTCGACCCGGGCGGTGTGGTCGATACTGTCCTCTTTAACCAGCGCCGGGATCTCCCGAACCTCAACCTGGCCAAGGAAAGGGAAGTTAGGGAAGCTACCCGGCTGGTGCGGGAGGGCCTGTCCCGGGGCAGGACGGATTTGGTCGCCCGGGGAGCGACCCTGAGCGCTCTGGCCAACCAGGGTATTCTCTATAAACCGGAACTGGAACCCATCTTGAAAATCGCTATCAGCAGTGGCGCCCTGGGGGTGAATACGGCCCACAGCGGTACAGTGATTGGTGTTCTTTACCGGCCGGGGGAGGTCGACGTGACCGACCTGGAGGGCCGGATCCGCGCCGTCTTTCCTTATGTTAACTTTATCCGGACTACCATGACTGGTGGCGGGGTGGAGGTGGCGGAAGGCCCATGGCTACAAGAGGGACAGGATACAGCCATAGCGGTGAATTAACCAGGACGGTCCACGGCGGCGACTGGCAGGGGGCTGTTGATCGCTATGGCTGGCGGGTGGATGAGATCCTGGATTTCAGCGCCAACATTAACCCCCTGGGACCCCCGGCTGGGGTACTGGCGGTTCTAAAGGAGAACCTGGCAGCTATCCAGCGTTACCCCGACCCGGCCAGCCGGCGCTTTAAAGAAGCCCTGGCGTCCTCCACCCAATTAGAGACTGGTTCTTTGATCGCCGCCAATGGGGCGGTGGAATTAATTTATCTAGTCCTGCAGGTTCTAAAGCCGCAAAGGGTACTGGTTAGTGAACCCACCTTCAGCGAATACCACCGGGCCGCCAGGGCTGCCGGGGCGGGGGTAGTCACCATTACTTTAGATCCGGAAGCTGACTTTTCTTTCGACCTTGAACGGTGGCGCCGGGAGTTACCAGGGGTCCAGCTAGCCTTTATCTGTAATCCCGATAATCCCACCGGCCGCCTCCTGGCCCCGAATATTTTACAGGAGGTAGTCAACTGCTGCCAGGCAGCCGGGGTTTTCCTGGTCGTGGACGAATCCTTCCTTGACTTTATCCCCAATGGCGAGGAGTATTCTCTTGCCCGGCTGGCAGCTACCCGGCCGGGATTATTGATCCTCCATTCCCTGACGAAGATTTATGCCCTGCCCGGCCTGCGCTTGGGGTACGGGGTGGGCCACCCAGAGCTAGTGTCCAGGTTGGAAACCGGCCGTGACCCCTGGAGCGTCAATATCCTGGCCCAGATGGCCGGCGTCATCGCCCTGGGGGAAACAGGGTATATAAAGGAGACCCAGGCACTAATCGGCCGCGAAAAGGAATTTCTTTGGCAGCACCTGGCGAAATTAGCAGGATTCCAGCCTTATAATCCCGAAGTTAATTTTATCTTGACCAGAATCCTGGACGACCGCCTGGCGGCACCCGTGCTGGCTGAACTCCTGGCCCGGCGGGGTATCCTCATCCGCGATTGTTCGTCCTTTCCCGGCCTTGGGCCCCATTACTTCCGCGTAGCCGTCCGCGATCGCCAGGCCAATGAGCGCTTGCTGGCCGCCCTGGGGGAGCTAGTGGCTGGCATTCCTGCCAGCGAACCATGAAAAGGTAGGCTGGGGAAGGGCTGGCGGGCACAGCCCCGAGGAAGCCAACCAACAATTGCCTTGTTTGGTAGAATCCTATTTTGGGGAGAGCCACTCATGGTAGAAGCCGCCACCACGAACGGGAGAAATGAGAGGCAGAACAGCCTTAATCTGAAACTGGCATAGCCAGTTTCTACAACCATCCCACCTCTAACCTCTCATTTCTTATATCTCATTTTGGGAGAGAGTTAATTGCAGGGTATTAGGGTCTATCTGGTTCGTCATGGTGAGACCGAGTGGAATCACACCATGCGTTATCAAGGTCATTCCGACATTGCCTTAAGTGCCAACGGCCGCCGGCAGGCAGAGCTCCTGCGGGAGCGTTTCCGGGGCATTAAGCTCGATGCTGTTTATAGTAGTGATTTATACCGGGCTAAGGAAACAGCCATGGCAATCGCCGCTCCCCACGGCCTGCTGGTGCAGGAAGTCCCGGCCTTGCGAGAAATAAACTTCGGTGCCTGGGAGGGATTAACCTACCAGGAGATTATAACTTCATACCCCCAGGAATGGGAAACCTGGCGCCGGAATCCGGGAACAACCATCGTCCCCGAGGGCGAGAGCTTTCAGCAGGTCAAGGAACGGGCGCTGGCTGCTTTTGAAAAAATCGTCGCCGGGGAGGAAAAGGGTCGCACCCTCCTCTTTGTCGCCCATGGTGGGAGCCTGCGCTCCCTTATTTGTGCCCTACTGGGACTTGATTTAACTGCCGTCTGGCGTTTTCGCCTGGACAATACCGGCGTTAGTGTGGTTGATTGTTACGACGAGAATCGCATCCTGGTGTTATTAAATGATACTCATCATCTGGAGACCCTGGGCGGTCCGGATGGCAGCGGGGTCCTTTGAACAGGGAGTAACTAGGGCTTGATCCAGGCAAACTACCACCAGGAGGTGGTTGCCTTGGAACCCACATTTAAGCCCTCACGGGCGCCCTGGAGTACCCAGCCCAGCCTGAAGGAGATGGCTGACGAAGTCGGCGTAGACTTTGATCGCTTCATCGCCGGCCTGGCCGCCAATCGTTCCGACACGGAACTGGCGGCGGAATTCGGGGTCGAATCCCAGGTTATCTATCGCCTGCGGGACCACTTTGAACGCTACGGGATTCAGTCCATTATGGGGCGGGACTAGCCGGGTAACCCGGCTTTTTTTGCCCCACCGCGAGCGGATAAGCAACCAGGTTTAGAAAACGACCCGGGCCCGGGTCGGAAGAATACTGGCGCTCCCGGAGGGATTATACTAAAATTTTTATCGCCCAAATTATAAGTCCGAATCCTTTATAGACATGATTTAGACAATTTTTGCTGCGTCAGCACTGCTAACCGGACTAACCGGAGCGAAGTCTGGTACTGATGGCCATAGTTATGGTATAATTAAGCAATAATTTGGTCCCCCAAGGAGGCTTGCATCCGTGCTGACGGATAAAATTATCGGTGAGGGTTTAACCTTTGATGACGTTCTGCTGGTACCGGGCGAATCAGAAATCTTACCCCGGGATGTAGATATCAGCTCCCGTTTTACCCGCCATATTAACCTGGCTACCCCCCTGGTCAGCGCCGCCATGGATACGGTGACGGAAGCCCGGACGGCTATCAGTATGGCCCGGGAAGGTGGTATTGGCGTCATCCATAAGAATATGACCATTGAACGCCAGGCCAGGGAGGTGGATCGGGTCAAGCGTTCGGAACACGGCGTGATCACCGATCCCATTTCCCTCACCCCGGATCATCAGGTCCGGGAAGCCATTGCTTTGATGGAACACTACCATATCTCCGGGGTTCCCATCACCGTCAACGGCAAGCTGGTAGGCATTATCACCAACCGGGATATCCGTTTTGAAGAAAACCACGAACGACCCATCAGTGAAGTCATGACCCGGGACAACCTGGTCACCGCCCCGGTAGGCACCACCTTGAACGAAGCCCTGGCTATTTTAAGGGCCCACAAAATCGAGAAGCTGCCCTTGGTAGATGCCGATTATAACCTGCGGGGTTTAATTACCATCAAAGATATTGAGAAAACCCGTCGCTACCCCCAGGCCTCCAAGGATGCCAGGGGCCGGCTGCGGGTGGCGGCCGCTGTGGGTACAGCGGCTGATACCATGGACCGGGTCGAGGCCCTGGTGGCGGCAGGGGTGGACACCATCGTCGTTGATACGGCCCACGGCCAGGCCCGGAGCGTTATCGAAACTGTAAAGCGTCTCAAAGCCTCCTTCCCGGCGGTAGAGCTGGTGGCCGGTAATATCGCCACCGCTGCCGGGGCCAGGGCCCTATGTGAAGCCGGGGTAGATGCCGTTAAAGTCGGCGTCGGCCCGGGTTCCATTTGTACCACCAGGGTCATCGCCGGCATTGGTGTCCCCCAGATTACGGCTATCATGGAGTGTGCCCGGGCAGCGGCAGATTTCGGCGTACCGGTAATTGCCGATGGGGGTATAAAGTACTCCGGTGATATCACCAAGGCCCTGGCTGCCGGTGCTGGCACGGTAATGATCGGCAGCCTCCTGGCCGGGACGGAGGAAAGCCCGGGCGAGATTGAAATCTTCCAGGGCCGCAGTTTCAAGAGTTACCGCGGCATGGGCTCCCTGGCTGCCATGAAGGAAGGGAGCAAGGATCGTTACTTCCAGGAGGAGGCGGAAAAGCTGGTGCCGGAAGGGATTGAGGGCCGCGTACCCTATAAAGGCCCCCTGGCGGAAACCATCTTCCAACTGGTCGGCGGGCTAAGGGCCGGCATGGGGTATTGCGGTGCCCGCAATATTGCCGAGCTCCAGGCTAAAGGGCGCTTTATCCGCATCACCCCAGCTGGACTCCGGGAAAGTCATCCCCATGACGTCATGGTGACAAAAGAGGCCCCCAACTACCGGATTTAAACCGGAAGGAATCCTTAACCGACTACGGGAATAAAAGTTAAAGGGTCGCAGCACATACTTAAAATGGGAGAGGTGTAAGCAATGGTTGCTGAAGTTTTTTGGTCTAATATGCGCGCTGAAAAGGGGAAGAGCCTGGTGGACAAGGTGGCTACCCTGTGGCGCCGGGCCGGTTTTAAGGAAACTATCGACCCCGGCGACCTGGTGGCCATCAAAATCCATTTCGGCGAAAAGGGGAATACGGCCTATATCAACCCGGTCTTTGCCCGTCGGGTGGTGGAGTTAATTAAAGCCGCCAAGGGTAAGCCCTTCCTGACGGATTCCAATACCCTTTACGTCGGTTCACGCTCCAACGCCGTCGACCACTTACAGACGGCCATTGAGAATGGTTTTGCCTTTGCCGTGGCCGGGGCGCCGGTGGTTATTGCCGATGGCTTAAAGGGCAAGGATTACTATGAAGTGCCCGTTAAAGGCAAGCACTTCCAGAGGGTTAAAATCAGCAGCGCCATTTACCATGCCGACAGCATGGTGGTCATGAGCCATTTTAAGGGTCACGAGTTGGTAGGCTTTGGTGGTACTATCAAAAACCTGGGCATGGGTTGTACTAGCCCCTCGGGTAAACAGATGATGCATAGCGACGTCCTGCCCCGGGTGGAAGAGGAGCGGTGCATCGCTTGTGGTAAGTGCCAGCGCTGGTGCCCGGCCGGGGCGATCACCGTTACCGAAAAGGCCCAGATTAATGCCGCATTGTGCATTGGCTGCGGCGAGTGCACCGTCACCTGTCCTCGACGGGCCATTAAGGCCAGCTTCAAGAGCGACCCGATAGTCCTGCAGGAAAAAATCGTCGAGTTCGCACGGGGGTCGCTGCAAGATAAGGAAAATAAATGCGTCTTCTTTAATTTTGTTACCCAGGTAGCCCCGGAGTGCGATTGCAACGCCTGGGATGACGCGGCCATTATCCCCGATGTCGGTATCCTGGCTTCCCGGGACCCGGTAGCCCTGGACCAGGCCAGCTTTGACCTGGCCAATGCCCAGCCGGCCCTACCGGGGACCCGCCTGGATGGCCATGAAGACGCCCGAGATAAGTTCCAGGCCGTTAGCGGCTATGACGGTACTCCCTTGTTAGCATACGCCGAAGCCATAGGTATGGGGACGCGGCAGTATAAACTGATCAAGGTCTGAATTTACTTTGCCTGCTATTCCCGATAGTTACTGAACTATATTAATCCCATTGTGTAGTATAATTTTAGCAGGAGGTTTGGCAGAAATGGCGAATCTATATGTAAAGAAGATGGAGGGCCGGTCCGGGCGCCAGCTGGCCTACCGTCTGGCTTATGGTTGCGATCTCCTAGAAGCCCTGCAGGGTATTGTACAAGAAGCCGATGTACGCTTTGGGACCATCAACTTCCTGGGCGCTGTCCAGCGGGCCAGGGTCGGCTACTACCTACAGGATGAGAAGCGTTTTATAACCCTGGCTTTTGATGAGCCCATGGAGATCTTGAGTGGTTTGGGGAATGTATCCTTGAAAGACGGCCAGCCCTTTGTCCATGCCCATGTCACTTTTTTGCAGCGTACAGGAGACCTCAAAGGCGGGCACTTGTTACCGGGTACCATTATCTTTGCCGGGGAGGTTTTTATTGAGGAACTAGAGCTGCCGGCGCCGCCGGAGCGGGTCCCTGACCAGGTAACGGGTTTGACCCTCTGGGAATAGAATTTAATAACTGAAGCGAAGAAAACATTTAAATGGGGGTGGGGTAAATGCTCATACCGGTAAAGGTCAAGCAATTAGTCCTGGATCAAACCTTGAATCCGGTAGTGTTGCTGGGCGATGCCGAGGGGACCCAGGTGCTGCCCATCTGGGTGGGGCCCTTTGAAGCCCAGGCCATTGCCCTGGCTATGCAGGGTATCTTGACACCGCGTCCCCTAACCCACGACCTGTTGCGTTCCCTCTGTGAGAATCTGGGGGCAGAGGTCAATAAAGTTCTGGTCCAGGACATCCGGGATGGCACCTATTATGCCGAACTCTATCTCCGGCAGGGAGATAGGGAGGTGGTCGTCGATGCCCGGCCCAGTGATGCCATTGCCCTGGCCCTCAGGACCAACGCCCCTCTCTATATTACCGAGAAGGTCGCCGCCTATACCCTGAGTATTGAAGACCTGGTCAGTGAGGATCGGGCGGAAGAGTTGCAGCAAATGCTGGCGAACATCAAACCTGAGGAAGATAAAAAACACCTGCATTAGAGACCTGCATCCCGACCGGGTACGGCCGGGATTATTTGTCATTGGGATGCGAAAACGTTATAATATAGGGTAAAAAAGTGGGTTTCTAGGGGAATAGGAGGCAGGTTGTGGTCGCGACGGGAAAAACCTTTAAAATTGTTACTTATGGTTGCCAGATGAACCAGCGGGATAGTGAGGTTATGGCCGACCTCCTGCAGGCGGCCGGTTACCGGCCGGTAGAGCGGGAGGAGGAGGCCGGTGTCATTATCCTCGACACCTGCTGTGTCCGGGAGAAGGCGGAAAACAAGGTCTACGGCAAGCTGGGACAGATCGAAAGGTTAAAGAGTGCCAACCCGGAGATGGTCATTGTCGTGGCCGGTTGCATGGTCCAACAACCAGGGGTGGCCGCAGGAATCCGCCGCCAGGCGCCCTATGTTGATCTCCTCCTGGGGACCGGGCCGGAAAACCTGCGGGAATTGCCCCGGTTAATCGCGGAGATCCGGGAGCAGCGCCAGCCCCGGATTGTGATAGGCGAACAGAAAGGGCCAGTGGTCGAGAATCTCCCCCGGCGGCGCGCCCGGGGGGCTCAGGCCTTTGTAACCATAACTTACGGCTGTAATAACTTTTGTACCTACTGTATCGTGCCCTACGTCCGCGGCCGGGAGCGGAGTCGGCGGCTGGAGGCTATAATTAAAGAGATCGAGGAACTAGTCGCCCAGGGGGTGATAGAAGTTACCCTTCTGGGCCAGAATGTCAACTCCTACGGCCGGGATCTGGAGAATGGCATTGATTTTGCCGGTCTCTTGACCAGGGTTAACGGGATTGAGGGTTTGAAGCGCATCCGTTATGTCACCTCCCACCCCCGGGATTTCACCCTGGAACTGGTGGCCACTATCAGCCGGCTGGCAAGGGTTTGCGAACATGTCCATTTACCCGTCCAGGCTGGCAGCAACCAGATGTTGGAACTAATGCACCGGGGTTACACCCGCGAACACTACTTAGAATTAGTGGCCGCGTTGCGCCGCCAGATACCCGGGATCAGCCTGACTACTGATCTCATCGTCGGCTTTCCTGGAGAAAGGGAGGACGATTTTGCCGCGACACTGGACTTGGTTGCCAAGGTCCGGTTTGATAACGCCTTTACCTTTATGTATTCGCCGCGACGGGGTACAGTAGCCGCCACCCTGCCGGACCAGGTGCCCCTGGCTACCAAGAAGGAGCGGCTCAAACGGCTGATGGCACTCCAGAATAGCATCAGCCTGGCGATCAACGAAACTTTGGTCGGACAAGAGCTAGAAATCCTGGTTGAAGGCCCTAGTAAAACTGATCCCAGCCAGTTGAGCGGCCGTACCCGGACCAACAAGCTGGTTATTTTCCCCGGAGAACAGGCCCTGACCGGCCAGCTGGTCAGGGTCCGGATAACCCGGGCCCAGACCTGGCTCTTAAAGGGGGAAATGGTTAATGGCTAAGGAGCAGGCCCTGACCCCCATGATGACCCAGTACCGGGAGATTAAATCCCAGCACCCGGATTGTATCCTTTTTTTTCGCCTGGGTGATTTCTATGAGATGTTTTATGAAGACGCCGAGGTAGCAGCCCGGGAACTGGAACTGGTGTTAACCACCCGCGGTGGCAAAGAGGCAGCGCCTATGTGCGGGGTGCCCTTTCATGCCGTTGACAGCTACCTCACCCGCTTGGTAAGTAAGGGTTACCGGGTGGCGCTCTGCGAACAGATGGAGGACCCCAGCCAGGCCCGGGGGCTGGTGCGCCGGGAGGTTATCCGGGTAGTCACCCCGGGGACGTTAACTGATGAAAAGGCTCTGACACCCGGGGGAAATAACTACCTGGCGGCCATCGTGCGGGCCGGCGGCAGCTGGGGCTTGGCCTGGGCTGATGTCTCAACCGGGGAGTTTATGTTTACCACGTGCCAGGATCAGGAGAGCCTAGTGGACGAGCTGGTCCGCCTGCTGCCGTCAGAATATTTGCTGCCCGGGTTACTGGCCCGGGATGCGGCTTTCAAGCGCCTGCTGCAGGTTTATACTAGGGGCGTGATAACTGAATGGCAGGTTGCCGGGGAGCCGGAGACGGCCCGGAAGGCCCTGGAAGAGCACTTTGGCCAGGGGTCTCTGGCCGGGGTTGCCATGCCGGACCCGGCTAGCCTGGCAGCAGCCATGGTTCTTTCCTTCCTGGTTTCCACCCAGCATAACTCCCTGGCCCACCTGGAGGTACCAACTGCAGCGTCAACCATTAAGCGCATGTTCCTGGATCAGGCCACCAGGCGCAACCTGGAGCTGGTGACTGCCGGCCGGGAGCAAAAGCGGGAGGGCTCCCTCCTTTGGGTCCTGGATAAAACCCTCACGGCCATGGGCGCCCGGACCCTTAGGCGCTGGTTGGATCAGCCCCTGGTGGATGGAGATGTTATCCAGGAGCGCCAGGCGGCAGTAGCCGAACTAGTAGACGGCTTTATCCTGCGCCAGGAGCTGCGGGAGCGGCTGCAGGTAGTCCGCGACCTGGAACGCCTGGCCGGCCGGGTAGCCTATGGTACAGCCGGCGGCAGGGAGCTCCAGGCCCTGCGGGGCTCCCTGGCTGTGATCCCCACGATCCTGGAACTAACAGCTGGAGTACAGGCCGGTCTCCTGGCACAGGTAAGGGACCGGCTGGATCCCCTGACAGACCTGGTAACCCTCCTGGGTCGAGCCCTGGTGGACGATCCCCCGGCCGGCATCACGGAGGGCGGTATTATCCGGCCCGGTTATAATGAGGAAGTGGATCAACTGCGCCAGGCAGCCGGCCACGGGCGGGAGTGGATCGCCGGCTTGGAGGCTGAGGAACGGGAGCGAACCGGGATTAAATCCCTGAAAGTAGGTTATAACCGCGTCTTTGGTTATTATATAGAAGTAACCCGGCCCAACCTCCCCCAGGTACCGCCTGATTATGAACGCAAACAGACCCTGGCCAACGCTGAACGTTTTGTTACCCGGCGCCTGCAAGAGCTGGAACGCCAGGTCCTGGGCGCCGAGGAAAAGCTGGTCCAGCTGGAATATGAACTCTTTCAGGCCCTGCGGGAGGAGGTCCTGGCCGTCTTGCCCCGGATCCAGGGAACGGCCCGGGCACTGGGGGTGCTGGACGCCCTTCTTTCCCTGGCCACAGTGGCGGTAGATAATAACTATGCCTGCCCCCGGGTGGATAACGGTACGCTGATCGCCATCGAGCAGGGCCGTCACCCGGTAATTGAGCTGGTGGGAACCCGGGGGACGTTTGTACCCAACGATACTTATCTGGACGAGGAACACTATATCCACATCATTACCGGCCCCAATATGGCCGGAAAATCCACCTATATCCGCCAGGTAGCCCTTATCGTTCTGATGGCTCAAATTGGCAGCTTTGTCCCGGCGCGGCGGGCGCAGATCGGCCTAGTGGATCGGATCTTCACCCGGGTAGGTGCGGCCGACGATATCTTTGCCGGCCAGAGTACCTTTATGGTCGAGATGCAGGAAGTGGCCAATATTTTAAAGCATGCCACCCGGCGGAGCCTGGTGATCCTCGATGAAGTAGGACGAGGGACAAGCACTGCTGACGGCTTGAGTATCGCCCGGGCGGTGACGGAGTATATCCATAACACTATCGGTTCTCGCTGCCTTTTTGCCACTCATTACCACGAGCTGGTCAAACTGGCGGAGGAACTGCCGGGGATTCAAAACTACTGCGTAGCCGTTCGGGAAGAGGGAGATGATATTACCTTTTTACGCACGATAGTTACGGGAAGTACCGATAAGAGCTACGGGATTCACGTCGCCCGCCTGGCTGGCCTACCGGAGACAGTCCTAGAAAGGGCACGGGAACTTTTGGAGCACCAGCCTCAGTACCAACCCCAGCCCCAGGCACGTTTGAGGGTGGTAGAGAAACCTGCCCGGCTACTGGCACTGGATCCTAGTGCGGCCAGGGTTCTGGAGGAGCTGGCCGCCTATAACCTGATGGCAGTTACCCCCCTGGAGGCCATGGAACAGATCTTTCGCTGGCAAAAAGGCCTGGAACGCGGGCTGGACATAATCCAGAAGGGCAAGGGGTGATAGCTTGACTGGGAACCAGGCAGCCAGGATAGCCGTCCTAGATGCCCTGACTGCCAATCAGATCGCTGCCGGGGAGGTAGTCGAGCGGCCGGCCGCGGTAGTCAAGGAATTAGTGGAAAACTCCCTGGATGCGGCAGCCCGGCATATCGATGTGGAGATTGCCGGGGGCGGTCTGGAGCTGATCCGCGTCCGGGATGACGGCCTGGGCATAGGGCGGGAGGATGCCCCCCTGGCTTTCGCCCGTCACGCCACCAGTAAAATCCGCCGGGCGACCGACCTGGCCCGGATTACCACCCTTGGGTTCCGGGGTGAGGCCCTGGCCAGCATTGCCGCCGTGGCCAGGGTGGAGATGACGACCCGGCCGCTGGGGGAGACGGCCGGCACCCTGGTGCGGGTTGCCGGCGACACCCAGCCAGAGGTTATGGCAACCGGCTGCCCGCCCGGGACTACGGTGACTGTCAGGGATTTATTCTTTAATACCCCGGCCCGGCGCCAGTATTTAAAAAAACCGGCAGTGGAAGCCAGGACGGTAATGGGTGTGGTCGAGAAATTGGCCCTGGGGCACCCGGAGGTGGCCCTGACCCTGAGCATCGATGGCCGGCGTTCCCTGGCCACCCCGGGCAATAGCGACCTTCAGGCTGTCCTGGTGGCCCTTTACGGCCTGGAAACGGGCCGGGAGCTTTTGCCCCTTCAGGGAGCCGGTGCTGGTTGGAGCTTGCAGGGTTTTATTTCCCCGCCCTGGATGCATCGTTCCCATCGCAACCAGCAAGTCTGGCTGGTCAACGGCCGCTATATTTTAAGCCGCGTTTTCACCTGGGCCGTAGAGGGTTGTTACCGGAGCGTCATCCCTGCCGGCAGGCATCCCCTCTTTATCCTGCAGCTGACCCTGGACCCGGGGGAAGTAGATGTCAATGTCCACCCGACCAAGCTGGAGGTCCGTTTTCAGAAAGAACAGGACCTGGCCCGGCAGGTAACCAATCTGGTCAAGGGGGCACTTTTCACACCCCGGGCCGTGGCACCGGCAACCATCGCCCGACCGGAGGAAAAGAAGGCCACTGGGTCGACAGTGGTGCAGCAGGATATTCCCTTCCGGGATATGGAAGAACAGGCGCACAACTGGGGAGAATATATCCTACGGGAAAGAGATGGGCAAGTTCGCCACCCGTTGAGACCGGAACAAAATACTACCCCTACCGGAATGAGCGGGGCTAGCGGAACGACTGGGCCGGGCTGGGACCAGGCTGGTGCCGGCAGGGTCTTGCTGGAACTGGAGCCGGTAGTTACCGGGGAAGGCCGGACCGGGGAGAAACCCTTGGAGGAGGGAGAGACCAACCCGGATAAATCCCCCAAGATAGGGACCTGGAGAGGAGCAAGCATGCCTTCGCCGCCGGTTCACCCGGACGGTCCTGGCAAGGAAGGTTATACAGCCGGGACAGAGACAGCGGCGGTCCTGCCCCCTTTACAGGCCCTGGGCCAGGTGTTTAATACTTATATCCTGGCGGCCGGTGGCGACGGCCTGTATATCATTGACCAGCATGCCGCCCACGAGCGCTGCCGCTTCGAGGCTTTATTTAAAGAAAGCGGGCTTGGTGGTCACCCGGCCCAGATGTTGGAACCCCCCTTAACCCTGCACCTGGCCCCGGAGATGTTGTTAAAATTGGTTGATCAGATTGTCGTCCTACGGGAACTGGGGTTTATCGTCGAGGAATTCGGAACCAACACCTTTTTATTACGCTCGGTCCCCCTGGGAATTCCCCCGGGGAAGGAGCGAGAGGTGCTGGAGGATTTCCTGGCGGACAGCAACCTGCCGGTACTGGAAAGGCTTTACAAGCTTATTGCCTGCCATGGGGCGATAAAGGCAGGGGAGCCCCTGGCCAGGGTAGAGATGCAAAGGCTGCTGGAGGATCTGCGGCGGGTTAACCATCCCTATACCTGTCCCCACGGCCGGCCGGCTATAGTCCGACTGGATCAAGCCCAACT
This sequence comes from Moorella naiadis (nom. illeg.), assembly GCF_051020825.1. Lineage (NCBI taxonomy): Bacteria > Bacillati > Bacillota > Clostridia > Neomoorellales > Neomoorellaceae > Neomoorella > Moorella naiadis (nom. illeg.). The sequence goes on along the minus strand of NZ_JAXGFQ010000003.1, from coordinate 75,494 downwards.
AGCCCGTTACTTTCAGCGTCCGATAAAAACAAATGGAGGGAGGTAGAGCTTGTCGGCGAAAGAACCCCTGGCAGCCATCGTCGGGCCTACGGCGACGGGCAAATCAGCCATTGCCCTCCAGGTGGCCGCCCACCTAGGGGCAGAGATAATCTCGGTCGATTCCGCCCAGGTTTACCGGGGTATGGATATTGGTACGGCCAAGCTGACCCCGGCAGAGAGGGTGGGGCCGGAGGGGCAACTAATACCCCACCATCTGATAGATATTGTCGACCCTGACGAGCCTTTTAGTGTTGCTGACTACCAAGCCCTGGCCCGGCGGGCGATCAAGGAAATAAACGCGCGGGGTTGTTTGCCCTTGCTGGTAGGCGGCACAGGCCTGTACTACCAGGCGGTAGTCGATCCCTACCGCTTTACTCCAGAAGGGGGAGATCCCCGGGTCCGGCAGGAACTGGAGGAGCTGGCCGCCAGGTTCGGCAATGAATACCTCTATGAACGCCTGCAAAGGGCTGATCCGGAGGCCGCCAGGATGATCCATCTCCATGACCGGCGGCGCCTGGTCAGGGCCCTGGAGGTTTACCAGACAACCGGGCAACCCATCTCCGCCGCCCTGGCCTGGCGCCGGCGCAAGGAAACGCCCTATCGCCTGGCAGCGGTGGCCCTGACCATGCCCCGACCTCTTCTTTACGAGCGCATCGAGGCCCGGGTTGATGCTATGCTAGCCCAGGGGCTGGTTGAGGAGGTCGCCCGGCTGCTGGACCGGTACGATTACCGCCTGCCGGCCCTCCAGGCCCTGGGTTATAAAGAGATTGGCGCTTATCTACGCCACGAACTGAGCCTGGCGGAGGCGGTGGCGCTTTTAAAACGTAATACCCGCCGCCTGGCCAAACGGCAATTGACCTGGTTCCGGCGGGATGAACGGCTGCACTGGTGGGAGGTGGAAGAGGCGAGAATTAAGGAAATTTCTCTTGCTATAGCCGGTTTTATCAGCAGGACAATTGATATTAATGTAGAATAGGGTTATACTAAACAAAAAATACCAACCTGGAGGGGAAAAGATGAATAAAACCCAAGGTAACCTGCAGGATTTGTTTTTGAACGTATTGCGCCGGGACAATACCCCCGTGACCATTTACCTGGTCAACGGTTTCCAGTTGAAGGGTTTAGTACGGGGTTTTGACAATTTTACCGTCGTCCTGGATGCCGATGGCAAGCAGCAGATGATTTATAAGCACGCCATCTCCACCATTATGCCCTTCCGGCCGGTAAACCTGATGGCCGAGAGCAAGACCCAGACCGAGCCCAAACAGTAGCTTATTTTCATCCCTGGCTTATTTCCATCCCCAGCTCCCCGGTTGCAACCGGGGAGTTTTTCCTTTGGCGGTATAATTTCTTTGACCGGGGAAAGGATAGGATATGGATACTAAAGGGTAGTTAACTCTATCATCTGGAGGAACGGCTATGCCTGGACCAAAGGTCAAATGTAAAGTTAATACCTGCAACCACTGGTTGAACGGCGACCTCTGCGCGGCAGGTAATATCGATATTTTGCATGAAGAGGAAGGCAAGATGGCCCAGAACCCCGAGCAGACCCAGTGCAAGACCTTCAGCGCCCGCCGGGGGATGGCCAATCTGGTCGGCTCCTTGGATAATGTCAACTGGAGTGGACTTCTCAGTAATACCCTTCTCCCGGGTGGGGAACTTTACCCATCGGTTACCTGCATTGTGAACAGCTGCACCTACTGGGCTGAAGGTAACCACTGTAAAGCAGAAAAGATCGACGTCGTGGGGGTCAACGCCGACGAGTGCCAGGATACTAACTGCCATACTTACCAGCGTAAGGGCTAATAATGTATGCTCTAATAATACAAGGAAAGAAATAGCAGGCCGGTTATCGCCGGCCTTTTTTCTTACCTGGCTCCGGCCTGCGTATACATAAAAGAGAAGAGCAGGGGAGGGGATAGCATGCTCAAGATAAAAATTGGGACGGATAAACAGCACAAAAATAATAGCCTAAAAGCTAATGTTTGGTCCCCGGCCCGTCCCCTCCTCCAGGGTAACCGGGGGAATGGGGAATACGAACAGGCCGGTAGAAAAAGGGTAGAGGCCGTCCTGGCCGAACTGGATAAGATGGTTGGCCTGGAGGCAGTCAAGAACCTGGTTAAGGAGTTGCGGGCCTTTGTCGAGATCCAGCAGCGCCGCCGCCGGGAGGGCCTGGTTACGGTCGCTACCGTTATGCATATGATTTTTAAGGGTAATCCGGGTACCGGCAAGAGTACTGTGGCCAGGCTCATGGGCCGGTTATTTAAAGAGCTAGGGGTTTTATCCCAGGGACAACTGGTGGAGGTGGAGCGGGCCGACCTGGTCGGGGAATATATCGGCCATACGGCCCATAAAGCCCGGGAGCAACTGAAGAAGGCGGTGGGGGGCATCCTCTTTATAGACGAGGCTTATTCCCTGGCCCGGGGGGGAGAAAAGGATTTCGGCCGCGAGGCAATAGACGTCTTGGTGAAGGGCATGGAGGACTACCGGGACAATCTCATCTTGATCCTGGCCGGCTACAGGGAGGAGATGGACTCCTTTTTAGAGACCAATCCGGGCTTGCGTTCCCGCTTTCCCATCCAGCTGGATTTCCCTGACTATACTGTCCCGGAGCTGCTGGCCATTGCCAGGGTGATGCTGGCGGAAAGACAGTATATCCTCTCAATAGAGGCAGCCGCCGAAATGGAGCGGCTTCTGCGGCGGGAGGCCCTTTTCGGTCACCGTTATAACGGTAATGCCCGGATGGTGCGTAATATAATCGAAAGGGCCATCCGGCGCCAGGCCCTGCGCCTGGTTGATAAGCGCAGCCTTACCCGTGGGCAGTTAATGACCATTGAAAAAGACGACCTCCTCCGGCCAGCACCGCCGGCAAAGTTGCAGGAGGAAGGGGGTGAGCTTTCGCCCGGGTCGCCGATCTGTTATAATAACTCCCGGTAATTCTGATGATGGGGGTTAAATGTTGAGAGGCGACAATTGGAGCAAGAGTATGAGGGAGCTTTTTGCCGTAGCGCCCTGGCTGGTGGAACGCCTGCAGGAGGCGGAAGCAAACAGTAAGGAAGCCATAGCTATAGTTGAAGCCGTAAGTGCCCATAACCACCTGAAGGTCCTGCGGGCCTTCCAGGACCTGGGGGTCACCGAATACCACTTCCAGGATTCTACAGGCTATGGTTATGGCGATCTGGGGCGGGATACGCTGGGGAGACTTTACGCCGCTATTTTTGGCGGAGCGGCGGGACTGGTCCGGCCGCAGGTTGTTTCCGGCACCCATGCCCTGACCCTGGCCCTGAAAGCCATCTTACGCCCTGGTGATACCCTGCTGGCAGCCTGCGGCCGTCCTTATGACACCCTGGCGACAGTAATCGGTCTGGGTCCCCGGGTACCGGGTACCTTGAAGGAATGGGGGATAGGGTATCGGGAAGTTCCCCTTGACCCTCAGGGGCGTCCCGACCTGGCCGCCCTGGCGGCGGCTGTAGTAACTGTGAAACCGCGCCTCTGCCTGATCCAGCGTTCCCGGGGCTATGCCTTGCGGCCTTCGCTGGGGATAGCCGATTTGGAGAAAATAATTGACGTTATTAAAAAAACCGGTGAAGAAACCGGACAGGAGACTATTTGCCTGGTGGATAATTGTTATGGCGAACTGGTGGAGGAGAATGAACCGGGGGAGGTGGGGGCTGATCTCATTGTCGGCTCGTTGATTAAAAACCCGGGCGGCGGGGTGGCACCGGGCGGGGGTTATGTCGTCGGCCGGGAAGACCTGGTAGAAGAGGTGGCGGCAGTCCTGACGGCCCCCGGCCTTGGTGGTGAGCTGGGAGCCTTTGAAAACAAACGTCTCTATTACCAGGGGCTGTACCTGGCCCCCCTGGTGGTGCAGGAAGCCCTGAAAGGAGCCATCATCGCTGCCTCATTTTTTCAGGGCTTGGGTTTCGCGGTGGACCCCCTGCCGCTGGAACCACGACGGGATATTGTCCAGTGTTTGCTCCTGGGAAGTAAAGAAGCATTGCTGGCCTTTTGCCAGGGCTTGCAAAAGGGTTGCCCGGTGGAGGCCATGACCAGGCCAGAACCGGCGGCCCTGCCAGGTTATGAGGACCCGGTTATTATGGCCGGGGGAACCTTCATCCAAGGTTCTTCCATCGAACTGAGCGCCGATGGTCCCCTGCGGCCGCCCTATGCCGCTTTTTTGCAGGGGGGACACGCCTACCCCTACACCAGGGTAGCCCTCCTTATGGCAGCCCAGGAGATGATAAACCGGGGCTTGCTTCAGGCCAGGCGCCGATAGAGGCCGACTACTTTACCCAGGATGGTGATCTCCTGGGTAATAATGGGCTGCATGCGGCTGTTGGCCGGTACCAGTTCGATGTGATCGGGATGGCGGTAGAAATATTTAACGGTGGCTTCGTCCCCCAGCAGGGCGGCGACAATATCACCGTTTTCGGCTGTATCCTGGGGCCGAACGATGAGAAAATCGCCGTCGAGGATGCCGGCTTCAATCATGCTGTCGCCCCGGACCTGCAGCATAAAGGCGTCTTTCGTCCCTGCCAGATCAGCCGGCAGGGGATAAACATCCTCGATATTTTCAACGGCCAGGATAGGCTGTCCGGCGGTTATTTTACCCAGCAGGGGTACAGAAACCATGTTTTTTACCTGGGTGGCAGCAGGATAGGGAGTCAGGAGTTCGATGGCCCGGGAGCGGGCCGGATCGCGGCGGATGTAACCTTTCTTTTGCAGCTTGTTCAAGTAATTGTACGCCGTCGAACTGGAGCGCAGGCCGGTAGCTTTACATATATCCCGGATCGAGGGTGGGTAGCCATTTACCTCTATGAAGTGGCGGATATAGTTGAGAACCATCTGCAGTTGGGGTGTTAAATCCGGTTGCAAAGCAAATCCCTCCGTCTGGGATAAAGTCCGGCCCGATTTCAGGCTTTCAGGCCTGGTATGCTTTAATATTAACATACTTTTTATTCCCAAACAACAGTTTGAAAGCCGGAGACAAAATATTTTCTGATTATTATTTTTGCAGGGATATCCCCGTTTAGTTCTCTGATTCCGGATAACTTCCCATAATAAGTATTATGTTAAGTAATAAGGGGAGATAACAAAAATACTGGTGCTCGGGCACCGGTAGCACTGGTAAAGGCTAGATTTACTTATTTAATTTCTCCCTTTGGACTCAAGCATGGCCAGACCCTGGGCAATCACCGATTGCACCGCCTGGCTGCATCAGGTTCCCGCGGGATTTTTCGTCAGGCATTCATGACCGGTATTAGCGCCAGTATGTTTCTGGATATCCTTCAGGTTATGACAGCATTGCCTGGTGACGATATGGTGCAGGATCTCCTTATCGATGACGTTTTTGCAGTAACAGATGAACCGCGGTGATTGTTCCTTGAACCATACGGGTACCCGGACCATGTCTTTAGTAAAGATGCTGCCGTCATCACCATAATAGACCACCTGGCACTCCGGTGAAAGGCATAGATTATAGTTCGTAGCCTGGAGTTTTTCTTGCGCTTCAGCATTAAGTAAACTAGCCACGGTAATACCGGCGACCCCTTTACCAGTACGGCCGCATGCGGGACAAGGTTTGCGGCTCTGCTTTTGCTCGCTCCGACAGACTTCAGAAACCAGGGCCTTTCCCCTACCTTTCCAACATAGGGATATATCTTTTCTTCCCCATGACATTTTTATATGCCGGCCGGAAGATGCGACCGCCGCTTATTAGCTCTTCCAGCCGGTGGGCACACCAGCCGGCGATCCTGGATATAGCGAAAATCGGTGTATATAACTCTATGGGGATGTTAAGCATTTTATAAACAAAGCCGGAATAGAAATCGACATTGGGGGCAACGACTTTATCGACCTTTTTTTCGGCGGTAAAGAGTTCCGGCGCCATCTTTTCGATAGCCTCGTAGAGACTGAACTCATCCTCCATCTTCTTCTCCCGGGCCAGTTCTGCCGCCTTTTGCTTTAAAAGAACAGCCCGGGGGTCCGACAGGGTATACACCGCATGGCCTATCCCGTAGATTAAACCACTACCGTCAAAGGCTTCTTTACGCAAGATTTTAATCAGGTAATCCCTTAATTTTCCTTCGTCGTGCCAGTCGCCAACGTTTTCTTTGATGTTTTCGATCATTTCCATGACCTTGATATTGGCCCCGCCATGCTTGGGGCCTTTCAGGGAACCGACGGCAGCGGCAATTACAGAATAGGTATCTGTCCCGGTTGAGGAGACAACATGGACGGTAAAAGCCGAGTTGTTACCACCGCCGTGTTCGGCGTGGAGGACCAGGGCCAGGTCTAGCAATTCGGCTTCCAGGGCCGTGTACTGGTTATCAGGCCGGATCATATAAAGAAAGTTCTCTGCCGTACTTAATTCCTCCTGGGGCAGATGGATGTAGAGACTCTTATTATCATAGTAGTGAGCCTTGGCCTGGTAGCCGTAGGCCACCATAATAGGAAAACGGGCGATCAGGCTAAGGCATTGCCTGAGGACATTGCGGATACTGAGATCGTCGGCGTTCCTATCATAAGTGTAAGCTGCTAGGACACTCCGGGCCAGTTTATTCATAATATCATTACTGGGGGCCTTTAAAATCATATCTTCGACAAAACCATCGGGGAGGGCCCGGTGTTCGGCCAGAAGGCGGGTAAATTCCATCAGATTTTGCCGGTTGGGGAGTTCCCCAAAAAGCAGCAGGTAGCTAACCTCTTCAAAACCGGCGCGCCCTTCCTGCTGGAAACCCCGCACAATATCCCAGATGTCAATCCCCCGGTAGAGCAGGCGGCCGTGATCAGGGGTCCTTTCTCCTTCGTCAAGGATGTAGCCGTGGACTTCCCCGATTTCCGTCAGGCCCACGAGGACACCGGTACCGTCTTTATTGCGCAGGCCCCGTTTAACGTTATACCTTTCATATAACTCCGGATCAATAGTATTATTCTTTTCCGCCAGCTGGCAGAGATAGTCAAGGTAGGCTCTGGTATCCATATCTAATTTATCCACCTCTCCCTGTAGTCTTCCTTTATCTTTATCTGCTGTTTTATTTATTTTCTGGCCCGCGTTCGGGATCGATGATTACCTGGTTACCCCGGATGCGGTGTAGCTCCCGAACCCGGACTTTTGCCCGCCGCTCCTGGTTGGGGCCACTGCGGTGGAGCCGGAAGCGCCTGGGCATGCTTTCCCTCCTTTACCGTCATTTATGGCCTGAATTTCTGGCGCTAAAGGTAGTTTGTGCAGTTAGTGCCTCATCTACGCAGGCATTCTTGAGTATTATGTTAACAACAATGGTATAGCTTGAGCTATTGGGTATGATAATAACAGTAAAGGGGGGGATTTCAGGTGTTAAGAGCCCGCTTGGCTATGAGGTCACGCCGCGAGCAACGACGAGGCTGGTCCTGGTGGCTCACCCTGCTGGCTTATCCCATGGGCTTGCTCGACGGTTATTTGTTAAACTGGTGGCTGCGGCGCCGCCAGGAACCCGCCGGTTAACCCGGGGCTAAGCCCCCTCCTTTTTAAGGTTTATATTTAAAGCCAGGCTCGCCCAGAGCCTGGCTTTAAATATATTATTGGTAGCCCTACGGGGATTCGAACCCCGGTTACCGCCGTGAGAGGGCGGCGTCCTAGGCCACTAGACGATAGGGCCTCAACCGAAGGATATTATAGCACAGCTTTTCCGGCTTCGTCAAGACATAGATCCTGCACCAGGGCGATTTCGGCACCATATTCTTCGTAATCGTGAACCGGTGTCTCCAAAAGCAAGGGTAGTTTGCCGAGGAAGGGATTATTAACTATGGCAGCTATCCCCTCCCGTCCCAACTCCCCTTTGCCGATGCCAGCGTGGCGGTCTCGGTGGCTACCCAGAGGGGCTGCGGAATCATTGAGGTGCAGGGCTCGGACTCGCTCCAGGCCGATTTTATCTCCCAGTTCCTGCACCAGCTGGCGACAGCCGGCCGTTGTCCGCAGGTCCCAGCCGGCGGCAAATAGATGGGCCGAATCCAGGCACACCCCTATTTTAGCGGGCCAACCCAGTCCGGCCAGGATATACTGCAAGTCAGCAATGCTGCCTATCTCTTTTCCCTGGCCGGCCATGGTTTCGAGTAAAAGCATGGGGCCGGGCACGGGGATGCTCAGGTAAGCCTCCCTGATTATCTGGATGATCCGTGCCAAAGCAGCTTCACGGTTACCATCATGATGGCCTGGATGGGAAATTAAATATTCGCCGCCTATGGCTGCCACCCTCAAGGTATCATCATGCAGGACCATCCGGCCAAACTCCTGCTGCCTGGCAGCGGCAGCCCCTAGGTTTATCGTGTAGGGCAAATGACCGGCAATGGGATAGAGATCAGCCTGCTGCCGGGCCTCCTTCCAGGCGGCAATCTCGGCGGCCGGGACCTGCCGGGCAGCCCCGCCCCGGGGATTGCGGGTAAAGTACTGAAAGGTATTGGCGCCGATGCTGGCAGCCAGGGCCGCTGTTTTGGGCAGACCTTTAGCTATAGAGAGATGGGCACCCAAACGCATATCTCTCACTCCCTCTTCTATTATTTTATTTCTGCTATTTTATTTCTGCACCGGACCTATTTTCTCATTACCCAAGAACCCCTGTCAAGAAATATAATCCTGACCTATAACCATGGTCGTCGTCACCCATGAAATGGGTTTTGCCCGCGAAGTGGGCGAACGCAAGATTTTATAATATCGTCCTTGACCCCTCCCGTTAAAAAAGGCCACCCTGGCAAGGGTGGCTAATCTTTATAAGGCTAGAGGAGGTATGAGGGGAGGTACTACTTGCTGGTGTGCGGCGGCGGTAGTTTACTTAAATCCAGCTGCTCCAGACGACCTAAAATCTGATCGGCTTTAGCCTGAGTTAGCTTGCCTGCGGCTACAGCCTGATCTAACCGGCTTTTGACATTACTAACCAGCTGGCTTTTAACCTGCTCCAGGGTGAGACCCTTGGCGGTGGCCAGTTGCTCCAGGGTTTTACCATCTTTAAAATCCTGGTGCAGTTGCTGGGGCGTAGTTCCCAGGACGCCGGCCAGTTCGTCTACCAGCCGGTGGTGCCAGACGGCAGCCCTGCCCTTATGACTGAGGGGCCAGGGCCAGTGACCGGCATCCAGGGCTTTTTTCAATTTGGCAGCGCGATTGCTGTCCATTAACCCCTGGCTCACGGCAGCGTCTAAAGCCTGCTGGCCGGCAGTTTTCATATCGGCCTGGAGCTGGCTCTGATCAATTCCCAGCACCCCGGCCAGCTTTTCCAGGTAGAGCTGCTGCAGGCTGGTGCGGGGTTGAGCTGTCGGCTGGCCCTGGGCCATGGCTACGCCGGTGGAGACCAGGAGCAAAACCAGGGCCACGACTAAAATCAGGCTTAAGAGACGCTTCCTTTTACCCCTATCACCCATAAATTCACCTCCCTTCTGGCCTTTATTCTATCTCTCGATGGTTAAAATTAGATGAGATTAACCTGAGAATAAGATAAGAAATCATCCTGGTAACAAAGGGAGATGCAGCAAATAAAACCCTGTTTTAATGGGCCTTAATCAGAAGATGGTGAAGTTCGGCAGCAAGTTTATATTCTCTATAACAGCAGCCAGATGCCGCGGCAGAATAAAGTTTAACCATTAACTAGGGGCAAAGTGATTGTAAAGGTAGTGCCCTTCCCTACTGTACTTTCTACCCCGATTTGACCTTGGTGCTGCTCAACTATCCAGCGGGCTATGGCCAGGCCCAGGCCGGTCCCGTCGCTGCCACGCATAGCATCAGCCCGGTAAAACCGGTCAAAGATGTGCTCCAGGTCCCGGGGCGCAATACCTGGACCGGTATCCCTGACCTTAATTACCAGGCATCCGGTTTCTGTTGCAGCAACCAGGTCAACCCGGCCCTCGGGCGGGGTATATTTAAAGGCATTATCCAGTAAGATAAAAAAGAGTTGTTTCAAGAAATCCCGGTTACCGGTAATCATCGTTCCAGTTAAAGCTTCCAGACCGGTGGCTATAAAAGCCGCCTGGCCCAAAAAGGGTGCCTGGCGGGCTATCTCTTGCAAAAGGGGTTGGACAGCCAGGGGTTCACGTTTGATTTCCTGGCCGGCATCGGCCCGGGCCAGGGTCAGGAGGTCATTCACCAGCCGGCTCATGCGCTCGGCCTCACCGGCAATATCGGCCAGGGCTTCCTCCGGCATGGCGTCACCGCGAACTTGCATTTTTCGCAGGAGATCGACATTCCCGCGGATGGTAGTCAGGGGAGTCCGCAGTTCATGGGAGGCGTCAGCTACAAAGCGGCGCTGAGCACGATAGGCTTCCTCCAGGCTGGTGTAGGCCCGCTGGAGCCGGGCCAGCATGCCGTTAAAGGTGGCTGCCAGGTGACCGACTTCATCCATAGGGCCTTTATAGGGGACGCGCTGATCCAGGTCCTTGCCCTCCCCTATTTGTTCGGCTACCCGGGTCAGGCGGTTGATGGGCTGCAGGGCTGTCCGGGCCAGGATATAGCCCAGGGTAGCGGCTATAAATACTAAAAGCAGTCCCAGTAAGAGCAGTACCCGCCGCAGGTTACCCAGGGCCTGCTGGACCGGGCTCAACAGGCGAGCTACCTGGAGCAGGCCTACGGGCTGGTTTTGTAGTAACAGGGGTACATTGTAAATTCTGAGGGAATGGTTTCCGACCACATCGGTTTCAAAAAAGGCAATACCCTCGCTGGCCTGGGTCAGGGTTTGGGGTCCCAGGGGCAGGGATTGACGGCCCAGATTATCCGACCGGGTGACGACAAAACCATCGATGTCCACGATTTGGATAAAAGTATCCGGGGCGGAGAAAACATTAACGTTGGGCAAGGTGATGCGTTGCTGACGCAGATTACCCTCGACTTTAAAGGAACGGACTACCTCCTGGGCACGGGTGACCAGGGAACGGTCGATTTCGTTAGTTAGATAATGTCCCATTAGGAGGTAGACAAGGATTCCCAAGATAACGAAGGTGAGGCCCAGGGTAATGGTAACTAGCAGGGCCAGGCGTACCCGCAGGCTCATGACCGCTGCTCCTTGAGGGCATAGCCCACACCCCGGACGGTCTGAATTAGGCGGGGTTCGCCCCCGGCTTCTAACTTTGACCGCAAGTAGCCAATATAAACCTCCAGGACATTGGATTCGCCACTAAAATCAAAACCCCAAATTCGGGCCATCAGTTCATCCCGGGTCAGAACCCGTTGCGGATTCTGAAGAAAATAGAGCAGGAGTTCATATTCCTTGGCCGTCAGGGTGAAACTTCGCTGGCCACGGAAGCCTTCCCTGGTGGCGGTATTCAGGGTCAGATCGCCATATTGTAGGACCTCGGCCTCATTTTCCCGGGGATGGCGCCTTAAAAGGGCGCGGATGCGGGCCAGTAATTCCTCCAGGGCGAAGGGCTTGACCAGGTAATCATCGGCCCCGGTATCCAGTCCCAGGACCCGGTCGGCGGTATCGTCCCTGGCAGTCAACATTAAGATAGGGATATCGCTGCTGGCGCGGATTTGGCGACAAACGGCCAGGCCGTCCATGACCGGCAGCATTATATCGAGGATAATCAAGTCCGGCTTTCCTGCCGCCAGGGCGAGAGCCTGGGTACCATTGGTGGCCACTTCCACCTCATAGCCTTCATAAGTAAGGGCTCGTTTAAGCATGGAAGTAATTTTAGTATCATCATCAACAACTAGAATCCGAGTCCGCAAGGGTTACACCCCCTCTAAGTTGTTCTAAATATAACGCGGCCTCCATTTACCTGTCAAGGGCGCAATGTCTGACGTATGCTCCTATAAAGAGGCGTCATATCTAGAATGAGGTAGACCTTTTGCCGCGGTAATTCAGTGGGGAAATCCAGAAATATCGTACTGATGCGGGTTTTAGATGCGTCAGCGTTGAAGGGCAATCAGGGCAACCAGTGCTTGACTTTGCCCTGGTTCTGTGCTAATATAATTTCTGCACGAAAAAATGATGCGGGATGGTGTAGCGGTAGCACCCATGACTCTGGATCATGGTGCCTAGGTTCGAATCCTAGTCCCGCAGCCAGTAAAAAGAAGGCCTAGCTGAAGGAAAGCTAGGCCTTCTTTGTGGCTTTCTCGGGGCTGGCGGGTACAGACTCCAGGCTCCATGGTTCTCGGCTAGTAAACTTGGCGCTAAGTATTGCTCGGCGACGGGGGTGGCTGGGCTTTATCCCTTTGATCAATCATGACGGGGCGTGCTACTTCCCGTTCCTGAAACGACGTTACGATCCCCATCCCGTTCACCGTCACCTCACTACGGCTTCGCACAAGTATCTAGCGCCTTGAACCAAGTCGCCTTCCGTCTGTACCCGCCCAGTCCTTCCCTAGCCTACTAAACACTAAACTTCCGTGGTTATATTTTCCCGGATCCACCTGGCAGCCTGGTGCAAGCGTTCCAGGACCGTTTCCCGGCCTAGGAGTTCCATAATCTCGAAGAGACCAGGTCCCATGGTCCGGCCGGAGATGGCCAGGCGGGTAGGATGAAAGAGCTGCCCCGTTGATAACCTTTTTCTTTCGGCCAGGTTACGGTAGGCTTCTTCGGCCATCCGGGCATTAAACTCGGGTAAAGCGCCTAACTCTTCCCTGGCCTCTTCCAGTAAGGTCGCTACCCCGGGCTTGACAAAGTATTTACGAACGCCTTTTTCGTCATAACTGGTAACCTCAGTAAAAAAGTAACTAGCAGCATCGGCCACTTCAGCCAGGGTCTTGACCCGGTCCCGGACGGCACCAACAATGGCCCGGACATGGACATAGTCCTGCTCTGGTAACGGATCAGGCAGGAGCCCTTTAGCCTGGAGAAAAAGCAGAGCCAGCCGGGTAATGCGGTCCAGATCACCCTCCCGGAGGTAATGGCCGTTGATCCAGGTCAGCTTTTTGGTATCATAAATGGCGGCGTTTTTAGAAACGCGTTCCAAGGAAAACCGGGCTACCATCTCCTCTAGGGGAAAGATCTCCTCCTCCCCTTCCGGCGACCAGCCCAGGAGGGCCAGGTAGTTAATAATGGCTTCCGGCAAATAGCCCTCATCCCGGTACTCTTCGACTGACGTGGCCCCGTGGCGTTTGCTCAGCTTACTGCGATCGGGGGCCAGGATCATGGGTACGTGGGCAAAGGCCGGTAATTCATAACCCAGGGCTTGGTAGACGAGAATCTGCTTAGGGGTGTTGGAAAGGTGTTCCTCAGCACGGATGATATGGCTGATGTGCATTAAATGATCATCAACCACCGTGGCAAAATTATAGGTGGGCATGCCGTTGGATTTAAAGATAATGAAATCATCAATGGTCTCGTTTTCAAAGGTTACCTCCCCGCGGATCAGGTCCCGCACCACGGTAGAACTTGTCTCTGGTACAGCCAGGCGAATAACCGGTTGCCGGCCCTCCTGCTCCAGGCGGGTCCTGTCGGCCAGGGTAAGATAACGGCAGCGGCGGTCATACATGGGCGGACGGCCCTCGGCCTGGGCATGTTTACGCCGTTCAGCCAGTTCCTCGACGGTACAATAACACAGGTAGGCTTTACCCTTATTTAACAGGCGGGCGGCCTCCCGGCGATAGATTTCCAGGCGCTGGGACTGCAGATAGGGACCAAACTGGCCTCCCTTCTCCGGGCCTTCATCCCAGTCTAAACCCAGCCAGTTCATGGCAGCCAGGATTTCTTTATAAGAAACCTCGGTGGAACGTTCAGTGTCTGTATCATCAATACGCAGGACAAAGGCTCCCTGATGGTGCCGGGCAAAAAGCCAATTAAATAAAGCTGTACGCGCCCCACCGATATGCAGGCTGCCGGTGGGGCTGGGGGCAAATCGCACCCGAACTTTTTCCAAGTAGCAACACTCCTATCTAAGTAACTTCTGGTATTGGCCCGCCAGGCGGCGGGCCATAGTTGCCGCTGTCAACGAGACGGCGTTAAGGCGTCCCTGCCGGCCCAATTCCGCCCGCAGGTGGGGATTGAGAACCAGCTCCCGGACGCGGCCGGTGAAGACTTCTAGATCTAGCGGGGTTAAGAAACCATCCCGGCCGTCGTCTACCATTTCCTGTACGCCCCGGGCCTTGACAGCGACCACCGGTAAACCGGCAGCTTTAGCTTCCCCGATTACCAGGCCCTGGGTTTCCGTCAGGGAGGCAAAGATGAACATGTCGGCCCCGGTATAGACAGCCGGCATCTGTTCAAAGGGGAAGGAACCGGCAAAGGTTACCGCCCCTCCAATACCCAGGTCCCGAGACTGGTGCTTTAACTCCTCTTGCAGGGGACCACTACCCACCAGAACCAGATGGGTAGCTGGTACTTCTTGATGCACCCTGGCAAAGGCCCGCAGGACAAAGGTAATATTCTTTTCCTGGCCCAGGCGGCCGACGTGGAGGAGGATGATTGTTTCCTCCGGGAGCTCCAGGTGACGGCGTAACCAGGTGGGATCAATACTCTGGAAACGCTCCAGATCTATTCCTGTGGGAATACTAACTACCGGTACCCGGAGGCCGTTTTCTTGCAGGTAATGGGCGATGTTATGCGTCGGGACGATCACCAACTGGCAACGATTACAAAAAGATATTGTATAATTCCTTACTATCCGGCCTAATAAACTGGGCGCCAGGGGAAAATAATGGATATATTCCTCGTAAAGGGTGTGGTAAGTAGCCACCAGAGGCAGGCCTAGTTTACGGGCCATCCTGGCCCCCAGGCGCCCCAATAAAAAGGGCGAATGGACGTGAATCAAATCAACCCCCAGCCGGCGTAAATTGCGGGGAAGGCCGGGGGCTACCGGGATGGCCAGGGCGAATTCTTTAAAGGTGGGGGCCCTTAAAGAACGAAAACGGTAAATATCTTTTTCCGGCTGGTAGTTACCGTAGTCAGGGGCAAAGATGGTAACCTGATGCCCCAGGTTCCGGAGTTCCCGGCTGAAGGTAACTACCGAGCGGACGACCCCGCTGGTATAGGGCAAATAACTGTCGCTAAAGACGCCAATATGCAATTAAGGTACCCCTCTCTTAAGGGGTACTCCTGGCTACGGCCTGGACAATATCATGGCGCCGTACCAGGCCAACCAGGCGGTCCTGGTTGGTAATAGGGACTTGCTTGATCTTCCGGTCACTCATTAACCCGGCGACCTCGGCGATAGTGGCTTCTTCGCTGGCAGTAATGATCCTGCGGGTCATAATTTCTTTAACCGGCCGGGAAGTTAAGGCCTGGATCTTACTATTCAAGTCACCGGTATCTTCCAGGACAAAGACTGAATTAAAAAGGTCCACATAGACCGGCCGCCGTTGCCGGATGGTGGCCATAATATCACCATCGGTGACGATTCCCTGGAGCTTTCCTTTATTATCCACCACTACGGCACAGGTAATCCCCTTTTGTAAAAAAAGGTCGATCACTGTTCTGATGGTATCCTCCGGGTGGACTACGGCCACATCAGTTGTCATAATGTCCCGGGCCAGGATCATGGTTCTCCCTCCTTATTAAAATTTATTATATCACTATGGCCGCAAGGTAGCCACCACCCGCTTGGGCTTTAAGAGAAAATCAAGGGCCGGCAGGATGCCGGTAAAAACGACATCTGCGGCCATCACGGCCCGGCCGGCTGCTCCCTCGGGACCAAGGACGAGCAAACCTAAGGCGGCCCGGGCGAGCATCTGGGTATCGTTATGGCCATTGCCAACGGCCGCTGTATGCTCCGCCCCCAGGGCAATCACCAGGCGCTCCTTGTCTTCGCCGCCGTTTAAAGGATCAACCCTACTCAACTGTACCGGCAGGTCCCGGCAGGCCCGGGCCGCTGTCCCAAAGGTATCTGCAGTCAGCACATAAAGCCTGGTGTCAGCCGCCAGATATTGGAGACGTGCTGCCACTCCCGGCAGGAGCTCCCCGTCGCAGGCCAGGGTACCGTTAAAATCCAGAACCACCTGCTTAATGGTAATTATTTTTTGCCCGGGCATCTGGTAAGTCAGCATTGCTTCTCCCCTGCCAAAAATATTTATAATCTTCTTCCGCTCCAGCAGGATTTATTAAGGGCTGAACGAAATAGATTTAGAGAGACCATTAATAAGGAGGTTGGTCAGGATGTTTGTCCGCGACCATATGACTCCCCATCCCATTACCGTAACTAAAGAGACCTCGGTCCTGGATGCCCTGGAGCTGATGAAGAAGAATAAAATTCGGCGGTTACCGGTGGTCCAGGACGGGCGCTTGGTAGGCCTAGTTACCGAACGGGATATCCTGCGGGTCTCCCCTTCCCCGGCTTCTACCCTGAGCGTTTTTGAGGTCAATTACCTGGTGGCCAAAATGACCGTCAAGGATGCTATGATCAAGCGTCCGGTTACCGTTTCTCCGGAGATGACCATCGAAGAGGCGGCCCTGTTAATGCGGGAGCATAAGATCGACAACCTCCTGGTAATGGAAAAGGACAAACTGGTGGGTATTATTACCCAGACCGATCTCTTTGAAGCCCTGATCAAACTCTTTGGCCTGCGGCGACCAGGCATCCGTTTGACCCTGGAGGTAGTCGATCGTATCGGCGTGCTGGCTGATATCGCTCGGCTGGTCAAGGAGGCCGGTATCAATATCATTAATGTCGCCAACCGTCATAAGGACGAGATCCACACCTACGTCGTTCTGCGGCTGGCGACGGATGATGTGAGCAAGCTCATTCCAGTCTTGGAGGAGCGGGGTTACCGGGTCGTCCACGTCAGCCCCTACAGCGGGTAAACACCTTGCTTAACTAAGGACTGGAGGCCTATACCCGGCTAGACGCAACTAGCAAACTCAGGATTTCATTGCCCTGGCCCTATACGGGCTGGGATTTTTTTAGCCGCATTTACTAAAACCGCAACTGCAGGTAACGCATCCTTCCTGAAAATACAGGGAGGAACCGCA
The DNA here is from genome assembly GCF_051020825.1 of Moorella naiadis (nom. illeg.). NCBI lineage: Bacteria > Bacillati > Bacillota > Clostridia > Neomoorellales > Neomoorellaceae > Neomoorella > Moorella naiadis (nom. illeg.). Next base: position 58,593 of record NZ_JAXGFQ010000003.1, on the reverse strand, counting down.
CTCCGGGCAGATACCCCGGGTAATGAGCTCGGCTTCTTCGGTGGCGCTCAGGGAATGGAAACCAGGGGTCCCAACATCAGCGGTGGCACCGATCTCGGCCAGGGCTTTACTATCGAAATCAGGCGGTAACTGGTAAGGACCGTGGTCATGCCAGTTTTTAAGCTCCTGGGCCAGGACGCGGCCAATGATATCGGGACAGGACTTCCCGATAATGCTCTTATCGGTGGCCCGGCGGCGTAAGAAATTGGGGCAACTGACGGAGGTCAGCTGGTCGATGATGGCCTCGGGAGCGATGTTAGCCCGGAGGGCCAGGGATATTAGCCGGCTGACCCCTTCGGTGAAACCACTGCAGCCACCGGAGGAACCGGTGGTGGCGAAGGTTTCGATTAAGCCCTCCTGGTCGTAATTGACGGTGATATACATCTTGCCGCAACCAGTCTTGACCTGCTCGGTGACGCCGCAGGTACGTTTCGGCCGCGGCCGGGGATAGGTTTTTTGCCGATCGGGCTCGTTAGTCGTTTTGCTCGTGCCGGTGACCAGGACCTCCTTTTCCCGGCTGCCGGAGCGATAGACGGTAACTCCCTTGCACCCCAGGCGGTAGGCCAGTTCATAGGCCCGGCGCACGTCCTCCCGGGTGGCTTCCGGGGGGAAGTTAACGGTTTTGGAAACGGCGTTGTCAGTACTAGCCTGGAAGGCTGCCTGCATGCGGATGTGCCATTCCGGGCTGATCTCCAGGGCGGTCACAAATACCCGGCGCATTTCTGGCGGAATGGCGGCAATCTCTCGCACCCGGGTCCCGGCGGCGATGCGGTTGAAAATGGCCTGGCCTTCTTCCGGGGTAAAATTGGTTTCAATGAAGGCCTGGAAAAAGGGATTGACCTCCACCAGGCTGGCGCCATCCAGGACGTTTTTGGTATAGGCCAGGGCAAAAACCGGTTCAATACCGGAGGTGGTACCAGCAATCATGCTGATGGTACCCGTCGGGGCAATGGTCGTGCAGGTAGCGTTGCGCAGCTGCTGGCCACGGTAGATGCTTTTCTCGATATTCGGGAAGCTGCCCCGTTCCCGGGCCAGTTCCGCTGAGGCTTGGTGGGCTTCCTTCTGGATAAAGGCCATAACCTTCCGTCCCAATTCAACGGCTTCTTCGGAATCATAGGGCAGCCGGAGTTGAAAGAGCATATCGGCCCACCCCATGACTCCCAGGCCGATCTTACGGTTACCCTGAACCATAGCCGTAATCTTTTCCAGGGGGAAATCATTAATTTCAATAACGTTGTCCAGGAAGCGTACTGCCAAATGGACGGTAGCTGTCAGCTTGTCCCAGTCTACTCCCCCCTCCTGGACCATATTCGCCAGGTTCAGGGAGCCCAGGTTACAGGCCTCATAGGGGAGCAATGGCTGTTCCCCGCAGTTATGGGCGTAAATGCCGTTGGCGTCGAAGGCGTTGATACCGGGAACCTGTACGTCATATACGTCTTCAAAGCCATCAGCTTTGATGGCGCGGACTGTGGCTATAAATCGTTCACGATTCATTCCTCGATGGTAAGACGTAAGAAGTGTATTTAATTTCCTCGCCTTAGCGACATCGCCAAAACCGATGCGATCGGCGAAAAAGGCCAGGTTATCCCCGCTGATGACCAGCTCATGCTGGGCCTTGATTTCATACTCGCGGATACCTCCTTTACCATCGGGCAAGGGATGCTTACCGGCTGGACGTCGTTCGACATAAATGGTGCTGATAATACCCAGGCGCAGGAGCATGCGCTGTACGGTTTGCAAGAGTTCAAGGTTACTTTGGGCCAAACGGATACTAACACCCTTTTGCTGGCTCCCCTGGACTGAGGCATCGCAGTCAAACAGACCGCGCAGGAAGCCCCGGTAGCCGTCTGACGAAGCCCGTTCTATTGCTGGGGTAATGATCTTGGCCCCGGGTCCCATACCCATTTGCCTGGCCAGCATTTTCAGGCTGGCTGATTTGAGGCGGAATTCGCCGCGTCCTTTAACGGGCAACCACCCGCGGAAATCAGAGCGATGGGGTAAGCGGCGGGTATGGTCTAAAGCCAGTCTCATTACGGCATCCGGACCTTCATTGGCCGGCAAACCGTTTACTACCTGTTCTCCCAGCCAAACTGAAAGGATGGCAGTCTCCTTTTTAAGGACGCCATCACCGACCAGGAGACCGAGGAGGTAACCCTCACCCTCAGTTAATTCGCCGGGCCAACCTGCCAGGGGACGGTGGTTATGCAGGACAATTTGATCGCCAGGCTGCAACTCTTTAACTGGGACCCATTCGGAAACAATACGGTAGCGCGTCCGGTCCTCAACACGTAGCACACGGTGGTCAGCGGTGAGCCGGACACTGTATCCTTCCCAGGTGCGCAGACTGACGACCGGCTTTGTCCCCGTCTTGAAGAAGCCTTCTCTACCTGTGGTGTAGGGCCTGCCGTTGACTAATGCTGTAAAGGGCTGGCCCACCAGTTCCCAGACCTGGCGTGGACCTTCGGTGGTAGTGACCCACGTGTCGCCCGTGACACAGGGGTTGGTAGCCTCGATCGCCCCCAGTTCCGGCGTAGGGTTATCCTGGTTGAGACGGTCCAGGAAGATAATACCCGGTTCGCCGTTGGCCCAGGCGTGGTTGACGATCTCCTCAAATACCTGCTGGGCTTTGAGTTTTTGATATACCCGGCCGCCGAACTGCAACTTATAATAATCGTCCCGGGCCAGGGCATCCATAAATTCTTTGGTCAGGCCTACGGAGATATTAAAGTTAGTTAGTTCGTTATTATTTTCCTTGCAGGAGATAAACTCCAGGATGTCCGGGTGGTCGACCCGCAGGATGCCCATGTTGGCGCCGCGCCTGGTGCCCCCCTGTTTGATGGCCTCAGTGGCGGCATTAAAGACCTTCATAAAGGAGACGGGGCCGGAGGCTACGCCGCCGGTGGAGCGGACAGGGCTGTTTTTGGGACGCAGGCGGCTGAAGGAAAAACCTGTCCCACCCCCGCTTTTATGGATCAGGGCGGCGTCCTTGACGGCAGTAAAGATGGCATCCATACTGTCGTCGACAGGTAAGACAAAACAGGCCGAGAGCTGGCCCAGCTCCCGGCCGGCATTCATCAAGGTCGGGCTGTTGGGGAGGAAATCCCAGTTGGTCATGAGCTGGTAAAAACGGTCAACGTAAGCCTCCACCTCCTTTTCTTTTAGGGAGGGATTAAAAAGCCTTTCCGCCCTGGCAACGGCCGTTGCTACCCGGCGAAACATATCCTCCGGTGTCTCCACCGGGGCGCCATTTTCCTTTTTGAGATAACGTTTTTCGAGGATCACCCGGGCATTATCGGTAATTTTCATCTTGTCACCATCCATGATATGACATCGCATACAATTAGTAGAAGTTATCTACAATGTTATCCACTTTATCCACTGGTTACGATTCACGCTACAGGTAAATGGATGCTGAAGCAACTCCCCTCCCCCACTTTACTTTTAACCTTTATTTTACCACCATGGCCGGCAATGATACGGTTGCTTAAAGTCAGACCCAGGCCGGTGCCGTTCTCCTTGGTGGTATAAAAGGGTTCAAAAATTAGCTGGAGCTGTTCCGGGGCGATGCCGGGGCCGGTATCGACGATAGTAGTCACAATTTCCCGGTCATCCTCATCCAGGTAGGTAGTAATGATAACTTTGCCCCCCGGTCCGGCGGCCTGAAGGGCGTTAGAGACAAGGTTCAGGATTACCTGTTTGATCTGGGCCGGATCAAGGCAGAGCAGGGGCAAATCGGGGGTCAGGTGCTGCTCCAGCTTGACTTCGTGCATAATGGCCTCCTGCTCAGCCAGAAGCAGAGCCTCGGCTACCAGCTGGTCGAAGGAGACAATTTGCAGCTGGGGCGGGGAGGGTTTGGACAGGGAAAGGAACTCCTTAATAATATTATTGATACGATCGAGCTCGTCTAACATAATGTTAAAGTATTCCTGCTCGGCATCATGGGGGTCGTATTTGCTTTGGAGTAGTTGCAGAAACCCCCGGATGGAAGTCAGGGGATTACGGATTTCATGGGCCATACCGGCGGCCAGTTCGCCGATAATGGCCAGTTTTTCTGTCAGATAATCCCGGTCTTCCTCGGGAAAGGAATAAATCATCGATCCTCTCACTCCTCGGAACTCGACCTCACCGGTATTACTTCCACATGATGGTCGATTTTTCCTTCCCCTTCACCATTATTGAGGTAGATTTTGTCCCAGCTCTTGTAAGACCTGCCCCAGCCTCTTTAGATTATCGCCATACCCGGCCCAGTCGCCCTGTTTTAGCCTATCTTGGGCTTCAGTGTAAAGGCGATAGGCTTCTTTAATAAGGATGGCCAGATTGCTGGTGGGAGCCGTTCCTGCCGGGGCCGGGGCGGGCGTGGACTGCTGGGCCGCCGGCGCCGGGGCACCAAAGACCGCCTTCAGGGCGCCGGATAGGGTAGGGGCCATGACGATTTTTTCCCCGTAAGCGACAACCACCTGGCGGAGTTCCGGTAGCTTGCTTTCCTGGGCCTGAAGGAAGATGGGTTCAACATAAAGGAGGGCACCCTTGATGGGGATCACCAGGAGGTTGCCCCGGATAACCTGGGAACCGTGCTGGTCCCAGAGGGTCAACTGCTGGGAAATAGCTGGCTCCTGATCAATCCGGGCCTCGATCTGCATGGGACCGTAAATAGCCCTATTTTTAGGGAACTGGTAAAGAAGCAACTGGCCATAGTGGGCCCCGTCATTGCGGGCCGCCAACCAGGCAATCATATTCACCTTATTGGCCGGTGTGAAGGGAAGCATTAAAATATATTCCGCCCGGTTTTCCCCGGGTAAGCGCATTATATTGTAGTAGGGCTCCATGGCCTGGCGTTGATCGCCAATCATTTCCTCGGCTATATTCCAGGCATCCTCTTTGTTGTAAAAGAGCATGGGATTTTCCATGTGATAATTGGTTAACATCTGCGCCTGGATAGTTAAAAGGTACGGGGGATAACGCAGGTGCTGTTGCAGTTCCGGCGGCATGGCTGTCAGGGGTTTAAAGACACCGGGGAAGACCTTGCTCAGGGTCTGGATTAAAGGATCCTGGGGGTCAACAATGTAATATTCGACAGTACCATTATAAGCATCAGTAATTACCTTGACGGCGTTGCGCAGATAATTAAAACCCTCCCGGTTGGGTTCAGAGTAGGGGTACATGTTCGTCAGGGTATAGGCATCCTGGATCCAGAAGAGGTGACCGCCGGCAACCACCAGGTAGGGATCACTATCATACTGCAAGTAGGGCATAATCTTGCGGGCTCGCTCCTGGATGTTGCGATAAAAGAGGATCTTACTCTGGGGAGTTAGCTCGCTGCTCATTAACAACCTGTAATCATGAAAACGAAAGGCGAAGACCAGCCGCCGCCAAGGGTTGTTAATAGCTACTCCTCCCTGCCCCTGGTAGCGGGTCTCGATAAAACTATCTTCACCAGCAGAGGAATAGTCGAATTCGGCTGCCGTACCGCCGGTAAGGACGTAATCACCGGTTAGTTCACCGTAGTAGATGCGTGGTTCCTTGATCTGAAGATCGGCACTGCTACGTACAGGCAGATCGCCGGTAATAAACTCCGGCTGGCCGCTGGCAGTAACGCTGTTGGCCGGGTTTATAGCCAGGCCGTAACCGTGGGTATAACGCATCTTTTCATTTATCCAGGTCCGGGCCCGGTCGGGCAGTTTGTTCTGGTCCAGTTCCCGGGCCGCCAGCATGACCTGCCGTTCCTGACCCCCGATGGTATAGCGGTCGACATCAATATCTTTAAATCTATAGTAAGGGCGGATCTCCTGGAGCTGGCTGTAGGTTTGCTGTAGGGGGCGATAGTCCCAGAGACGGATATTGTCCAGGGTGGCGGCTTCTTCCTGGAGATTGACCGGGGTGAGGTTATCCTGGGCCGGATATTCCCTGGTGGTAATCTTGTCCAGACCATAGGCCCGGCGGGTGAAGTCGATATTGTAGCGCAGGTAGGGTTCTTCGCGGGCGAATTCATTGGGTTCGACCTGGAACTTCTGAACTGCCAGGGGAACGACTACTACCAGCAGGGCATAGGCCAGGATAAAGGCGACGATGCCGGTAGTGACTAGTTTTAGGTTGCGCCGGAAGGCGTTGAGGACAATGATCAAGCCGCAAGCCACGGCTACCCCGGCCAGGATATTATAGCCGGGTAACAGGGCGTGGATATCAGTATAACTGGCGCCAAAGGCTACCCCCCGGGGGGAGCGGACCAGGTTCAGGGCCTGCAGGCGGAACCCCCAGGCCTGAATCAAAAAGAAGAGGGCCACCAGGGTAGAAAAGTGGACCAGGGGACGGGAAAAATGGCCCCGACGTAGGCCCAGGAGCTCCCTGGGGTTAAAGATAAGGTAGAAGCAACCGGTAACCAGGGCTGCCCCGGCTACCGCCGTAATCAGCAAGGTGTAGAGAAAGTGATAAAAAGGCATGGTGAAGATATAAAAGCTGATGTCCCGCCCAAAGAGGGGGTCGGCAACACCAAAGAGGGTAGCCTGCAGGTACTCCCGCACCACCAGCCATTGACCAGCTGCCAGGGGGCTGAAAATCAGGGCTCCAAGAAGGCTCAACAACAGGTACAGGATACCTAGGCGCTGGCTGGTAATGAAGCGGTTGACCAGGTATTCTTTGAAGGTCCAGCTATCACGGTTCTCTGGAGGTGTTAAATTGAGGCCCCGCCGGGTAAAAAGGAGATTCAGGAAAAAGAAAAGGAAGAAAAAGATAATTACTCCTAGCCGCAGTCCCAGGTCCGACAATAACCGAGTAATTAAGATCTGGCGATAGCCCACGGTGGCAAACCAGTACCAGTCGGCCAGTAAGTGGGAGCCCAGGTAAGCCACCAGCAGGACGCCAAGGATGAGGACTAAAAGGTATATCCGTAAACGGTTATAGTATTTCATGATTAAAACCTCCTGCGGGTTGTCCTTAAGTATTTCGCCACCGGCCGGAGGCATTCCTCCCTAACCAATAAAAATACCCCCGTTGCAACTTCGAGCGGGGGGCCGTCAAGATGCTCCTAGGGTTCCAGGGCCAACTCTACTATCCTTTGGACCAGGGCTGGGAAGTCCAGCCCCGCAGCCCGGGCGGCGTCAGGTACCAGGCTGGTCGCCGTCATCCCGGGGACGCTGTTGACCTCAATTACCTGGGGCTTCTGTCCCCCGGCGACAATAAAGTCGATGCGGGCAAAGCCGCGGCAACCCAGGAGGGTATAAGTCCGGCTGGCCAGGGAGGTGGCCTTCTGGAGAACGGCAGTCGGTAACCGGGGCGGGATCAGGTGCTCGCTCATACCGGGGGTATACTTGGCAGTGTAATCATAAAAACCGGTGTGGGAGATGATTTCAATCAGGGGCAGGACCCGTGGTTCCCGGTTGCCGAGGACAGCGGCGGTAATCTCTGGCCCGGCCAGGAAGGCTTCAGCCATAAAGCAGGGGTCGTATTGCAGCGCCCCGGTTATGGCCGGCTCCAGTTCCTTTTCCTCCTGGACAATAAAGGTACCGATGGTCGAACCCTGGGTCGGCGCTTTAATGACTACCGGCAGGGCCGGGTCCTTCAAAATGGCAGCTTTAATCTCCGCACCCCTGGCAGCATACTGGTCAGCAGTCCAGCTTTTAAAGGCTGGGGTGGGAATGCCGGCCTGGAGGAGAAGCCTTTTCGTCATAATTTTATCCATGGTAATAGCGCTGGTCAGGACCCGGCTGCCGGTATAGGGGATCCCCAGAACTTCTAACAAACCCTGAATGGAACCATCCTCCCCCGGCTTGCCGTGAAGGGCGTTAAAGACCACCTCCGGGGCAAAATCCTTTAACCTGGTGACCACCTCCTGGTCCAGATCAATCTCCTTTACCTGGTGTCCAAGATCAGCCAGGGCTGCGGCTACGGCAGCACCACTCTTTAAGGAAATCTCCCTTTCGGAAGACGGACCACCCATCAGGACGGCAATTTTCATAACTTTGATTAAAGCCTCCTCGGTGTATGCATTTGCTGATAATCTTTCAACCTGGCCAGCATGCGGGCTGAGATGCCGGCGGCCCCCATTTTTACCGGGGCATAACGGCCGTGAAAATCAGTACCCCCAGTCATCAGGAGATGTCGCTCGCGTGCCAGGCGGTAGAAATACCGGATGAATTCCCGGCGGTTACTCCCTAGATAATAATAGAAGACCTCTAAGCCGTCAATGCCTTTTTCCAGGATGGTTGTTAGCACCCGGGTGTCCTTGATGAGGCCCGGATGGGCGAGAACCGCGATACCGCCGGTGTTGTGGATGAGCTCAACAGCCCTGGGGAGGGGATTACCTTCATAGGGAATATAGGCCAACCCTCCGGGAGCCAGATAGTGCCGCAGAAACGCAACGGTTTCTTCCTGACCGGCGATATAGCCGTTCTGGCGCAAGACCTGAAGAAGGTGGTTTTTCCCCATCACTCCCCCGGGAGGAATAAGGGCCTGCACCTGTTCCCAGCAGATTTTGAAACCCAGACTCTGCAGGCGCTGGATGATTCGGTAGGATATTACTTGCCGTTCCCGGGAGATAGTCTCCAGGGCGGCTACTAGGGCCGGCGCAAAGGGATCAAAACCATAGCCCAGAAGGTGGATTTCCTGGCCGGCAACACTGGTCACCATTTCCAGGCCGGTTATGAGCTCCAGGCCGAGTTCCCGTGCGTATTTATATACCTGGTAGTAACCAGCCACGCTTTCATGATCAGTTAGACTGAGGGCTTTGAGGCCCAGCAGTTTAGCCTGTTCCAAGGTGGCCGCCGGCGGCATGCTACCGTCCGAGGCCAGGGTATGAATATGCAGATCGGCATAGACCAAGGACAACACCTCGAGTAAGCAGACACTACATGTATATTCTGCTTAGATGGAAAGAAACCTGCTGGAAAATAATAAAGTGGGTTGGGATATGGAGTTCTGATGCTCCCTTTTGAGTGATCGCGGGCCCTTGACTCTGAGGCTGAAAATGACTATAATGATAGTGCTGTAGGGGTGTAGCTCAACTGGTAGAGTAGCGGTCTCCAAAACCGTTGGTTGCGGGTTCGAGCCCTGCCACCCCTGCCAGAAAAATGTAAGGCGCCGCAAGGGTTGCGGCGCTTTCGCTTTTTAATTAGATTCTGCAGAAAGGGCCTTTTGGGAGCATTTTGGGAGCAAACAGGGGGCAATAAGGCCAATTATGGGCGATGTAAGGGAGCCAGCTCCTGCGAAATATTTTTGTAGCGTAAAGGGACCCCCACCTGGGTGGGGGGTCCCTTTGCTTTTTCCCTGATCCGGGATTGCCATAAGGGGCACGGCCAAACTAGCCGATAGCCTGTCAGCTAAAACTACGCCTCTTTCTTAGTCCTGGTCTGCTGGATGATTTTCTCAGCAATGCTGGCCGGGACCTCTTCGTACTGGGCGAAGTCCATTTTAAAGTGGCCGCGGGCCTGGGTGATGGATTTCAAATTAATGGCGTAACGGTACATCTCGGCCAGGGGTACCTGGGCGCGGATAACCTGGTTTTTACCCTGGGGTTCCATACCCAGGATACGGCCGCGGCGGCTATTTAAATCCCCCATGATATCACCCATGAACTGTTCCGGTACCGTTATCTCCACGTTCATGATGGGCTCCAGCAGCACCGGCTTCGCCTGCTCCACGGCTTTACGAAAAGCCAGGCCGGCGGCCACCTTGAAGGCCATTTCCGAGGAGTCTACCGGATGGTAGGAACCGTCGGCCAGGTTGACCTTGATATTGGTTACCGGGTAACCGGCCAGAATACCCTCCTGCATGGCTTCCCTGATGCCCTTTTCTACTGCCGGAATATACTGGCGCGGTACGGCCCCGCCGAAGATACTCTCGGTGAATTCAAATTCCTGCTCCGGCAGGGGTGCCATGTCAATAAAGACATGGCCGTACTGGCCGTGGCCCCCGGTTTGTTTTTTATGCTTGCCTTCAATATGATTGACGGCGGCCCGGATGGTTTCCCGGTAAGGCACGGTAGGGGTGCTCATTTCGACTTCGACGCCGAATTTCCGCTGCAGCCGCTCCAGGGTAATATCCAGGTGGGATTCGCCTATCCCGGTAAGGATGGTTTCCCTGGTTTCGGTATTCTTGCTCAAGCGGAGGGTCGGGTCTTCCTCCAGCAATCGTGCCAGGGCATTGCTTAGTTTATCTTCATCGCCCTTGCTCTTCGGTTTGATGGCTACCGGTAGGGTGGGCTCCGGAAAGTCGATGCCTTCCAGGCGTACCGGGGCGGCTTTGCTGGTCAGGGTGTCCCCGGTGGTAGTAACCTGGAGCTTGGCTATGGCGCCGATGTCCCCTGGTTTCATCTCCGTCACCGGCAGCTGGTTTTTACCCTGGAGGGAAAAGAGCTGGCCGATTTTTTCTTCGCTTTCCCGGTTGACATTATAGACTGTGGAGTCGGACTTCAAAACGCCGCTATAAACCCGGAACATACTTAATTTGCCGACATAGGGATCAGCGATGGTTTTAAAGACCAGGGCGGCCAGCTTTTCCTGTTCCAGGGTGGCGGCATCCTTACCGGCTGTATCTACGGGCGAGGGCAGGTAATTAACGATGTAGTCCAAGACGGGCTTGACGGCCATATTCTTCAGGGCCGAGCCGCAGAGTACGGGGATGACCTTGCCAGCGGCCACAGCCTTCTTCAGGCCGGCGCGGATTTCGGTAGGGCTGAGCTCTTCGCCATCCAGGTACTTCATTAACAGTTCATCATCGCCCTCGGCGGCGGCTTCCACCAGGGCTTCCCGCAGGCTAGCAACCTCATCGGCATACTCTGCCGGGACCGGGGCCTCCTGTTCACTACCATTATCATAGGTAAAAGCTTTCAGGTTAAGGATATCAATAACGCCGGTAAAGCTTTCCGCCGCCCCCATGGGTAACTGCACCGGAACGATATGCCCGCTGAGTTGCTCCCGCATGGAATCCACGGCTTTGTGGAAATTGGCATTTTCCCGGTCCATTTTATTTATATAAGCAATCCGGGATAGCTGGCGTTTATCGGCCTCTTCCCACACCACTTCTGTCTGGACCTCTACCCCGGCCACGGCGCTCACTACCACCAGCAAGCTATCTACAACCCGTAAAGCGCCTACTACATCGCCAAAGAAGTCACTATAACCGGGGGTATCCAGCAGGTTTATCTTATGATCTTCCCACTCGGCTACAGCCAGGGAAGAATTGGTCGTCACCTTGCGTTTAATCTCTTCGGGAAGGTAATCAGTTACGGTATTGCCCTCATCGACGCGCCCCAGGCGCTTGGTGGCTCCGGTATTATACAGCAGGGCCTCGGTAAGGCTGGTCTTACCTGTACCACCATGGGCGGCAATGGCTACATTGCGGATACTACTACTGGGGTAAACCTTCATTAAAATTAACCCTCCTCATCCTTCTTCAGTTAACAAAAGCTTAATCTAACAGGTTATATATTTGCCTTCCCTTCGAAAAAATCCTCTTTTTCCCGCGAAATATTTTTACCGTTTTAGTTACTACTTTTCCCCAGAAATGGTTCTTCTAAACATTACCTTGTCAGCATAAGCATAATAGGACGAGGGGTGAAACTATGGCCACAACATCCATCTGGCAAGGGGCCGCTGTCTTGATGCTGGCCAGTTTATTAAACCGCATCTTAAGCTTTGGCTATCGCATGCTGGTGGTGCGCTATATCGGCGCCGAAGGCATGGGCCTCTACGAAATGGTTTTTCCCTTTTATAGCCTGGTGCTGATGGTGGCCACGGCTGGGGTACCTGTAGCCCTGGCCAAACTAACGGCCGAGAGGGTGGCCCTGAGACAGTGGGGACAGGTACGCAGTGTCTTTCGCCTCTCCCTCTTCTTCTTGACGGCCAGCGGCCTGCTGGCGGCCCTGGTACTTTGGCGGCTGGCCCCGGTACTAACGGGGAAGATGTTTGCCGATAGCCGGGTTTACCAGGCCTTTATGGTCATGCTCCTAGCCTTGCCGGTGGTTTGTGTTTGCTCGGCCTTTCGGGGATATTTTCAAGGATGGCAGCTAATGCGGCCGGTAGCCCTGGCCCAGGTCATAGAACAATTCGTCCGGGTTAGTGCCGGCCTCTTCCTGGGTATCTATCTGCTACCCTACGGGGTTGCCATGGCTGCTGCCGGTCTGGCGGCTGGTATGGTCTTGGGAGAGGTGGCGGGACTGGGAATCAGCATTTTAATCTTTAACCTGGCCCGGCCCTATCATGATCTCGCTGATGACCAGGCGAACTCCTTACGAGCCGATATCTTACCCCTCACCCATCTGGCTATTCCGGTAATGCTGGCTCGGGTGACCGGGGGTATTATGTTAACTCTAGAAGCCCTGCTTATTCCCCGCCAGCTCCAGGCCTGGGGGGTTACCATTAGTGAGGCCACGACCATTTACGGCCAGTATGCCGGCATCGCTTTTACGCTAATCTACCTACCCATGGTCATCACCGTCGCCCTGGCGATAGCCATGGTCCCGGCTATCGCCGAAGCCCGGGCTATTGGGGATTGCGAATTTTTAAATAAACGTTGTCGCCAGGCCTTAAAACTGACTATTTATAGCAGCCTGCCCTTTGCCATTGCCTTTTATCTCTTTGCGGCCCCGATCTGCGACCTGGTTTTCGCTACTCCTGGGGCCGGCATATCCTTGAAAGTCCTGGCCTGGGGGTGTATCTTTATCTACCTGGAGCAGACTACAGTCGGTATCCTGAACGGCCTGGGGGCCATGTCTACCATCCTCGGGACGACCCTGGCCGGGGGGATTGTCGACCTCCTGGGGATCTATTATTTGACACCGCTCATGGGGATTACCGGCGCGGCCCTGGGGGTCAACCTGGGGGCCGCCGTTACGGCCATCCTGAACCTCCTGGCCCTGGCCCGGCTGACCGGTTTTCGCCTGGATTTCCGGACCTTTATTTACTGGCCAGCGATAGCCGGGGCGGGAATGTTCTTGGGAGCATCCCTCCTCTGGACGCTGCTGGCGGCAGCACCGGAGTTATGGCGCCTCCTTCAGTCCCTGGCAGGCAGCGGCCTCCTCTACCTATTGATCCTTTTAGGAGGCGGGGCAATAACCCCCGGGCATTTTTACCTCTTCCCCTGGCCGGGCCAGAGAAATGGTAAATAACTGGCCAGTTCTTTTTGAAAAGCGTAATTGGTTAAATCAAGCTGCAGGGGGGTGAGGGAGATCAGGCCCCGCCCCAGGGCGCCGATATCGGTGTCGGCTTCCTGGTCCAGGTCCGCCACCTCCCCGGCCAGCCAGTAGTAAGCCCGTCCCCGGGGGTCCAGGCGACGGGTCACCGTGTTGAGGTAGCGGCGCCGCCCCAGGCGGGTGATGGCTATACCCTGGATATCTCCCTCCGGCAGGTAGGGAATATTAACATTCAACAGGGTACCTTCGGGGAGGCTGCGATCTATTATGGCTGTCACCAGGCGGCCGGTAAAAGCGGCGGCAAAGGAGAAATCCAGCGGGCCCTCGCCGGCCAGGGATACCGCCAGGGAAGGACGGCCGTTAATGCAGCCCTCGATGGCTCCGGAGACGGTACCAGAATAAAGGACATCCGTACCCAGGTTACCCCCCAGGTTGATGCCGGAGACTACCAGGGCTGGTTCCTCATCCAGGAGGGTATCCAGGGCCAGCTTAACGCAATCAGCCGGGGTACCATTGATGGCCAGGGCCATTTCTACCGGCCCTTCCCAGGGGACTGCAGTAGCCCGCAGGGGTTTATGCATGGTTATCCCGTGGCCAATGGCGCTGCGTTCCTTCTCAGGGGCGACCACTGCTACTTTGCCTATCTGCGCCAGGACTTTGCTTAAGGCTTTAAGACCCGGAGCGTAGATACCGTCGTCGTTTGTGATCAGAATAAGCAAGATTACACCTCATAAATGGACATGATCATGTTCCGGCCCCCGGCGTCTTTGGCCAGGCCGAACATGAGGTGATATTCCTTCAGGGTCTTATTCAGCAGATCGACAACCTTATAGAGTTCATCGTTGCTGGTAAAGCTCCGGGTAGCCAGCAAGCGCATAGAATCCTTCCTTTCTTAATGTTTCCTACTCTTTTTATCCTGCCCGGGGTCAGCCAGGCCCCAGGCGCGATTATAGCAACTGGCGGCAGTAGCCGTATCCCCCAGGGCCTCGTGCAGGGTCCCCAGGAGCTGCCAAGCAGGCCGGTATTCCTGGTAAAGGTGCAGCGTTTCCTCCAATACCGACCGGGCTGTGACCAGATCACCGGTTTTGATTAAACAGGTGGCGTAGTTATACCGGATCTGGACCTCTCCGGGTTTAAGGCCCAGCGCCCGGGCATAAAAGGGTACGGCCAAGTAGGCCTTGCCCAGGGCTTCTAGGCAGGACGCCGCGTTATTCAGAATCGAGATATCTCCGGGTAAGAGGCGTAAGGCTCTTTCGAAATAATCAATGGCCTCCGGCCAGCGATGGCAGCTGGCCAGGGCGGCGGCCAGGTTACCGATAATTTCGCCATCGGTTGGTGCCAGGGCCGCAGCCTGGTAGTAGAAGGGCAGGGCTTCCAAGGATCGTTCCATCTGGACCAGGCAGGCACCAAGGTTATTCAGGAGATCGACATCTTTGGGTGCCCGCGCCAGGGCCCGGCGGAAACAGCGGTAAGCCTCCGCCCACTGCCCCAGACGCTGGTGGCAGTAGCCATTATTGATCAGGATGTCTTTATTGCGGGGATCCAGCTTTAAGGCCTTCTGGTAACAGGCCAGGGCTGCCTGGATTTCCCCCAGCCGCAGGTAACAGTAACCCAGGTTGTTCCAAAGATTGGGATAGCGCCTCCGCAGGTGCAGGATTTCCTCATAAAGGATGGCAGCTTCCCCAAAGCGCTCCTGCTCCATCAACCGCCATGCTTGTTCCTCCAGCGGTACATCTACCTGACGCACGAAGGTTACTATCCCCCGGCCGCGGCTGCAAGTCGGATTCTGGACAGGACCGGACATTACTATCGCTCCCTTTCATATCCATCCTGTCCGTAATTTTCGCCCTCCTCTATGACAATTCCTCCCATATATGCCAAAAATCGTACGTCAAATACTGTCAGGCTCCGACCGTTCTTTGCTTTTGGCGGCACATTCCCGACAGTATCCGTAAAATTTCAATTGGTGGTCGGTAATTAGAAAACCGGTTTTCTGGGTGAGTATATTTTCCAGGGATTCTAGTAAATCAGCGTCAAACTCCTGAACCCGGCCGCATCCCAGGCAGATCATGTGGTGGTGGTGATGGGCCTCGTGCTGGCCGAGTTCATAACGGGTGCGGCCGTCACCGAAGTTGATCTTGGTCAAGACGTCCAGGTCGGCCAGGAGTTCCAGGGTCCGGTAGACGGTGGCCAGGCCAATGTCGGGATGCTGGCCCTTAACAATACTAAAAACATCCTCAGCACTCAAGTGTTCTGTGGCATGCTCCAGGAAGGTTTTAAGGATAATCTGGCGCTGGGGCGTCACCTTGTACTCTGATTGTTGGAGTTTTTGACAGATGGCATTGAGCTTATCTTCCATTTAAAATGCCCCTAACTTCTGCCTGGGGCCAGGGTCTCGGTAACCCCCTGGCCTGTCAGAGTCAATTCGGGCTGAGTAGCAATCTTTAGTTCACCCCGGTGGCGGCAGTATAGGCTTCTAGCCTGCAACCGGGAAGGCGCCCTGGTAGCCAGGACCACGGGGTCCTTGAGGTTCAACGCGGCCGGGGGCACAACACCGGCCTGGAGGCTTAGCTCTACAGGGAAATCAAGGCCGTTTTTGTTTTCCTGTTCATAAACCTGAAGGGTCAGGTTACCACTGGATACTGGCTGCTGCCCTTCCCGGGCCAGGTACAGGGCGGTTATCTCCTGGCCGCTGTAGAGACGGTTGCCCCGGAAAGCCGCCCACAGAAAGATATAATCGCCGGCGTAAAAACGGCCCAGGTAGGCCCCGGCCATAGCTTCGTCCAGGGGGAAGTTATAGCGGCGGTGATCGTGGTAACCATTACCCTGGAAGCTTCTCCTGTCCCCTGCCACCGCCAGGGTACCGCTGACCCGGGCCCGGGGAACGGGAATCATCCAGATAAAATATTTATTTCCCTTCTCGCCATAGTTAATCCGGCCGCCTCCGGGTTGCCAACCGGCCAGGAGGGGTTGATATTTCAGGTCCAGGTTGATATCCCCTTCCAGCCACTGCAGGAAGAAATACTCCCCTTCCTGGCGGGCCCGGACACCCCCGGCCTGTAAATCCAGGTGGGAGGAGGCAGCTGTAAAGGGAACAGTTATTTCCCTGGTAACGGCCTCCTGGCCGGGCCAGGAAAGGGTCAGCCGCGCCCGGCCCTCATGGTCGTAGACTGTCACCTGGACGCTGAGATAGGTGCCATCTGCGGCTGTAGCTTCAAAGAGCCAGCTCTCTTCTTCACCGGGCTGCCCCTGGTAGGCATCTGCAGCAGGGGTCAGGGGTTGATCAGGTATGGCGTTGAAATCGGTATCCTGCCAGAAGGAAAAGGTACTCTCACGCATGTAAACCCACTCCTTTCATTCACCCAGGGTATCCCATTTACCACAGCGACTGCCCCAGCGGGCGATTAACTGACCATCGGTTTCGATATTGACGATCTCACAAAGGTTAGAACACCCCTGGCAGACAAAACTTCGGGCCTGGTAATCCTCCTCGGATACCTCGAAGCCCTTGAACTTTGTCCCCGGGTGTTTAGCTACGTAATCCCGGGCCAGGAGGGCGGCCCCCAGGGCCCCCATAACGGGAAAATGGCGTGGGACCAGGATCTCTTCCTGCAGGGCCCGGGCGAAGGCCGCCCGGATGCCGGCATTGGCAGCTACGCCGCCCTGGAAGACGATGGGCGGCAGGATCTCCTTACCCTTGGCGACGTTATTCAAGTAGTTACGTACCAGGGCTTCACAGAGGCCACCGATGATGTCTTCTGTATTGTGCCCCATCTGCTGCTTATGAATCATATCGGACTCGGCAAAGACGGTACACCGGCCGGCGATGCGCACTGGGTTGCGGGACTGTAAAGCCATATCCCCGAAGTTTTCAATGGGGACCCCCAGGCGGGCTGCCTGCTGGTCCAAGAAAGAGCCCGTACCGGCGGCGCAGACGGTATTCATGGCAAAGTCGGTGACCACTCCCTGGCGCAGGATAATAATCTTGGAGTCCTGGCCGCCGATCTCCAGGATGGTCTGGACTTCCGGCACTTCTTGGCGGGCGGCCACGGCGTGGGCGGTAATTTCGTTCTTGACAATATCGGCACCGATGATGGCTCCGGCCAGGGTGCGGCCGCTGCCGGTGGTACCGGCGCCGTTGATGATAATATCCTTGGGCAGGGTAGCCGCCGTCTGGCGCAGGCCGTCCTTGACGGCCTGGATGGGCTGGCCGCGAGTACGTAAATATAAGCTGTTTAAAACCTCTCCGGTCGCAGTAATGACCACCACATTGGTGCTGACGGAACCGACATCAATACCCAGGTAACAGGGCTGCATGGCTTTTGGCCTCCATCTGCTCGCGACGCTGGCGTAAGAGATCAACAAAGGCTTCCAGGCGGGTTTCAACCCCGGCCCTACCTGTTTGTTCATCGATGGTTAGGCTCAGGACCGGTATGTTAAAATCACGGCTCACCCGGGGCAGGATGCTCTTGGCTACAATCTCTGGGATGCAGGTGAAGGGAGCCAGCTGGACAACGCCGTCGAAGCCGTGTTTGGCGTAGAGGATGGTTTCACCGATACTGTTCTGGCCGTGGCCGCCGATAAACTGGTTGAGGTAAGGGTGGGCCGCCTGGCGGACATCCTCAGTGCCGTGGGCGAGGACATCAGTTGTCGTATAGTTGGTCAGGTAAATGGAGCGGTTGGTAATGGCACCCATCTCGCCCAGGGTTTTTTCAATATCCTGGTTCATAAAGGGCTCCAGCAGGACGTAAATCTCTCCGACAATACCAATTCGCAGGGGCCGGCGGTTGTTATCCCGGGGCACAGCTTGAAAGACTTCCCGGCACTCCTCCCTGGTGGCGGCTATTTCTTTAAGGCTCCGCGCACGGTCAACAAGGGCCAGACACTCTTTAAAGGTGCGGGTAGTTGTACCCCGTTGGAGCTCGTAGGGGCGGGTAACGGTGGCCAGTTGCTCCAGTTCATCTAGGAGCCGTAGTTTAGCCCAGGCCCGGCGGATGACGTCGATAAAGGCCGGCCAGGAGAGATGGGCTTCTTTGAGGACCCGGCGTAATTTCCAAAAGAAGCTACCCAGCCCCGTCAGGGGGGGATCAAAGATAAAAATTTCGAAGTTATACCCTAGGTTGCGGAGGATTTTTTCGTGCAGCAGGCCATACAGACCGGCCCGGCAGGGCCCCACCCCGCCCGAGGTAATGATCATCTCAGCGCCCCGGTTGAGGACCTCCAGGTAGGTGCCCAGGACGGTTTTAAAGGGAATACAGGCAAACTCAGGGGCGTACTGGACCCCCAGGTCCAGGGTGGCCGGGCTGGGGTTGGCCGGGACAATGGCCTCGAAACCCATATCCTCTACCAGCTGTTTAAACCCTAGGTAAGAATAGCCCATATGGGCAAAGGATACCTTTTTCACCTATTCCCCCTCCTTTGCAAAAGCATATCAACAAAGGCCTCCAGCCGGGTATTCACGCCGGCATCCCCGGTTTGTTCGTCGATACAGATGGACATAAAGGGGAGCCGGCCATGGGTATAATGGCGGATATCCAGTTCCATAATCTTATCCACCATGGCATCGGGACCGCAGCCAAAAGCAGTCACGTGGATGATGCCGTCGAGATCGCCCTGCCGGAGATAGTAGCTGGTGGCCCCGACGACCAGGTTGGAAAAGTGCCAGAAGAGCCGCCGCGGGAGGTGCCGGCTTAACTGGTAAAGGCGATCCGGCGGGACCATTTCCAGGGTCTGGATATTAACCCCCATTTTTTTCAGTTTGGCGATGATGTTTAGGCTAATGTAACCATCATATACCTGGTAAGGGTAACCAAGGACGGCCAGATTCAGGGCTCCAGGTTGCCGGGCCGCGGGTTCCACCGGTTCGCCCCGTAGTTTGGCCAGGGCCTGAAGGGGTAGATAACCTTTGAGGAGTAGCCCCTGAAAGGCTTGCTGGTGGCGAGTGCCCTCCCGGTAAGCTGCCCAGGCTGCCCGGCCGCTGAAACCAAGGATTTCAGCTACGCCCCGGCAGGTAGGCCATAAACCCCACAGGTTACGGCCGACATCGACCTGCAGGTCGATGAGGGGTGGCAGGTTGCTTAAGGTGGCCCGCACCATATCCGGTAACCCCAAGAATTTGGGGCAAAAGGTGGCGTGCCGGTTGATCCTGACCATACGGGGGATAAAAAGAGCGTCGACTTTATCCTTGAGGGCCAGGACATGGCCGTGATAGAGCTTAATGGGAACACAGGCATCGGCTACCGCTTCCCGGGCACCGTCATCCAGGATGGCCTTGGTCGTCGGCGGTGAGGTAACGACCTCGGCGCCCAGGCGATTAAAATAGGCTTGCCAGAAGGGAAAATGGCTGTAATATATCAGGGCGGTAGGAAAGCCGATATGTAGGGACAAAAGTTTCCCCTCCTGCTGAACTCTCCTGCCCTAAATTTCGACGTCTATTAAAAAAAACCTGCCAGGTTAGTGAAAGAGGCAGGTATTTTCTCATTACCCCGGGCATAGGGATAAGTTGAAAAGAGTTCAGGGAGGTATCAACTTGCCGCGAGCCATCTTAACAGGCCTGTTATGGTCCCTTTTAACCGGATTATTGCTAGCACTGGTGGTGGGGTTGCTCCTGTACTTTACACCCCTTTCCGAAGGCCTGCTGCCGCTGTTAGCCAGTATTATCCTGGCCCTGGCCGTCTTTGGCGGCGGCCTGCAGGCGGCCCGGCTGGCCGCCGCCCGGGGTTTTGCCCAGGGAATGGGAGTGGGGCTCTCCTTTTTCCTGGTAATCCTGGCCCTGGGCTGGACTAACGCCCCCCTGCTCCTGGCGCCTGCTGCTAAAAAGCTGGGCCTCTGCCTGCTGGCCGGGGCCATGGGTGGCGTGGCCGGTATGGCCGGGAGGTAGTCTAATGGCCATAGATTGTAAAGAGCCAGTAAAGTATCCCTCCGGCCAGGAGGCCCAGGCCAAAAATCAGGCGAAAGCGGGGACTGCCGGGCGGGGTAAATCCTCCGGGCCAGAGGGCCTGATTTTTTTTATGGTTACAGGTGAGCATCCTTTCCCCCCTGTTCTTCAATGGTCTGGATCTTCCAGCGGCCTTGCTGGTTTAAAAGGAGGATCTTCTGGGGGAGGGAGATGGTTCCCTTGTTCTGGGCGACCCATTCGGCGTTGCCCCGGGCCCAGGCCGTACCGGCCTGGAGGTCAACCGCCTGTTCCTTGATTAAAAAGAAGACAAAACGCAGGGAGGGATCCTGCTGCCTGAGACTTTGCAACTGCTGGATAAAGGGTTTGCTGTTAAGGGCAGCCTGCAATTCGGGGCTTGCCAGGGACCGGCAGGCTTCTTCCCTGCCCTCGTCCAGGGCCCGGTAAAAATCGTAGATTACAGCGAAGGGTTGGGCCTGTTGCCGGGCAGCGGCCGTTGCCGGCAGGGCCGGTTCACTACCGCGGTACCCGGAGAAAAGGGGAAACCACCACCAGGTTAAACCGATGCCCAGGATTAAACCGGCAGCAAAGTACTTCCAGGTACGCATCTGCCCCACCTCCATGGTTAATTTTAGTTAGGGTGGGGTGCTTTTATGCTAAAAAAGAAGAGAGGTTGCCCCCCTCATTCCTGGTGCAGTACTTTTTTCAACAGGCGTTTAAGGAAAGACGGCAGGGGGATGAAGTACACCCGCATCTCGGTCACCTCACTTTTAACTTGCCTCCCTAACTATACTATTAAGGCGGCGGGTAAAAAGTGCATGACAGCCGCCAATCAATTTGCAAACCAGGCCGTGATCCGGGCGGGAGCCGCGGCGGGTTCTACTTCTGCCAGGGTTACCGGCGGCAGGGATTGGATGAAGTAGCGGCCGTAACGCTGGGAGAGGAGACGCCGGTCGAGGACTACCAGGACACCCCGGTCGCTGGCCCGGCGGATGAGGCGGCCAAAACCCTGGCGGAAGCGGATAATGGCCTGGGGGAGACTCAAGGTGGCAAAGGCGTTCTGCCCCCTGGCAGCCAGGTGCTCCGTGCGGGCGGCCATGATGGGCTGGCCTGGCGAAGGAAAAGGCAGGCGGGGGATGATGACACAGCGCAGCAGGTCACCTGGCAGGTCGATGCCCTCCCAGTAACTGCTGGCTCCCAGGAGGACAGCCCGGGGGGTTTGGCTGAACTCTTCCAGCAACCGGGAACGGCTGCCATCGATGCCCTGGGCCAGGACCGTGTAGCCGTTGCCAGCGAGGCTGGTGCTTAATAATTCATAGATCTCCCGTAAAAAACGATGGGAGGTACAGAGAATCAGGGAGCGACCGTCGACGGCGGGACAGACGGCGGTTAAAACGGGCGCAATAGCCCGGGCGTAGTCGGCATCCCTTAACTGGCCGGGATTGGGCAGTCCCTTGAGGGCACAGACCAGGGCCTGGGACGGGTAGTCGAAGGGCGAGGCTACCTGACAACTGGTGACCCGCTCCTCTGGTAGTTCCTGCAGGCCCGTTTGTTGGTGGTAAAAAGTAAAGCTGTTATTAACAGCCAGGGTAGCTGAGGTTAAAATGACTGCCTGCTTACGGGAGAAGAGGAGCTCAGCCAGCAGGGGCCCGATCTCCAGGGGAGCGGACCGCAGGATATACTGGTCATGGCTATTCTTCTCTACCCAGCCGATTGTTGTATCCGGGTCGGCGTCGAGGATTTGACCCAGATCATAGCTGTATTGGGCTACTGTATCACCAAAATTGGCGGCATCGGCGGCCATCTCCGGGGCGCCGGCGGCATCGAGCAACTCAGAGAGGCGTTTCAGGCGGCTGGCCAGGCCGCAGAGGTTTTCTTCCAGGTTACCGAAGGCTACCAGGAGGTTATCCCAGGCCGGGGTTTCTTTGAGATGGTTGGTAAAGCGCAGGGTATAGCCTGTTTCTTCCCAGCGGGCGGCCTCACTCAACCGTCCCAGGTTAACCCAGAAGCTTTGCCACCCAGCCAGGGTGGCATTTATAGTTATATCCATATCCCCCAGGAATTGCAACAATCCCTGATTTCCTTCCGGCGGCAGGCGGCGGGTGAGATGCCGGGCCCGGCCCATAAAGGTGAAAGGCTGGTCCCCCTTTCCCAGGCGACGAAAGAAGAACTCACAGGCCGCCTGGCTGACGTTGCTGCCCAGGTGCTCGGTAGCCGCCTCTTCCAGGTGATGGGCTTCATCGATGATCAGATAGGGATAATCGGGCAGGACCTGGTTGTTTAACCGGACATCGCTCAGTAGAAGGGAGTGGTTGAGAATCAGGATATTGGCTCCTTCGGCCTGCCGGCGGGCGACATTAAAGAAACAGCCTTCGTTAAAGGGGCAGGAGCTACCGGCACAGGTTTCGGCATCGGCAGCCAGGGCAAACTTAAAGCCTTCTTCCTCGGGGGTGAGTTTCATTTCACTCCAGTCGCCGCTGGTTGTCAGCTGTAACCAGCGTAAAACCCTGAGGGCCAGGAGACGCCCCTCCTCCCCGACGGAGGGATTGGCCTGAAAGTCCCGCAGTTTACGTCGACAGAGATAGTTACTGCGACCCTTGACCAGGGCGGCTTTAAAGGTAAAGGGCAGGATCGCCCGCAGCCGGGGCAGGTCCTTTTCCCAGAGCTGTTCCTGCAGGCTGATGGTGTGGGTGGCAATGGCCACCCGCTTTTGCTGGCTGCAGGCCCAGTAAATGGCCGGCAGCAGGTAAGCCAGGGACTTGCCCGTACCCGTGCCCGCCTCCACTGTCAGGTAGTGGTTATCGGCCAGGGCTGCGGCCACGGCCCGGAGCATGGCCACCTGCTGGGGCCGGTACTCATAACCGGCAATATGGCTGGCTAGGAGACCATCGGGAGCCAGCATTGTAACCAGGTCATCGACATTAAAATCCGGGACGGATCCAGGGTGCGGGGACGAACCTGCGGCCGGGGCGAAGAGGCCGGCTGCAGCCACCTCATAGTGGTTGGCCGGGGCTTCTCCGGTCAGGGCGGCCTGGAACCAAGGCTGTAAACCGGGCGGGGCCAGGGCTAAAAAGTTGGTCAAGAGGTTACGATCCAGAGCCCGAGTGGCCTCCCAGAGAGCCTCCAGGAGGCGGGCCGTAGTCAAGGCGTCAGCCAAGGCCCGGTGATGCCCGGTGGCCTCGAGGCCCAGATGCTGGCGCATATAATCTAAACGATGGGAAGCCAGGCAGGGAAAGAGAATCCGGCTAAGGGTCAAGGTGTCCAGTAAAGGCGCATGCCAGTCTCGGCTCAGGACCGGGTTCAGGAAAGCCAGGTCGAAACTGCCGTTATGTGCGGCTGGTACAGCTTTATGGCATAATTCTAGCAACCCCGGTAAAACCTCAGTCAGGGGCGGCGCCTGGTGGACCATGGCATCGCTGATGCCGGTGAGCCTCTCAATGGCCGGGGGGATAGGGCGGCCAGGGTTAACCAAGGTTTGAAACTGGCCGGTGATGCCCCCCTCTTCCAGGCGGACGGCGGCAATCTCGATTATTTTATCCCGGGCCGGATCGAGGCCGGTAGTTTCGACATCCAGGACGACGTATGTCTGGGGGAGCATTGCAGTACACTTCCTCTTTGGAGGGCTAGCATCAGGCCAGGGTTACCAGGGGCTGGCCGCTGCTAACGGTGGCCCCGGCCTCCACCAGCACTTCCCGGACAACACCCCCGGTTGGCGCCGGGATCTCGTTTTCCATCTTCATGGCTTCAATAATTATTAGGATCTGACCGGCGGTTACCCGTTGGCCGGGTTTAACCTTAACCTCGACTACCGTACCCGGCAGGGGTGCGGTGACGGTCCGGTTATCCCGGGGTGGAGCAGGGGGTGCGGCTGCCAGCCGGCCTGGTTTGGCGATGACTGTAGGTCCCGGAGACAAGGAGACTGGCGGAGCAATAGTTTGCCCCGCCTGTTCCTGGTGCTCTTCTACTTCCACCTGGAAGGTTTCGCCATTAACCGTTACCTGAAAATGACGTTTCAAACCGCCGGTCGCCTCCTTTCAAAGGCCAGGGAAGCATCGATCAACTCCTGGCGGCCGGCCAGGCTCCAGCGGTGGGTCGGCCTGGTCTGGGGCCGGATGGATGTGATTTGCCAGGAGGTGCTGCCGGGCTGTAGATAGACAGCCAGGGCGGCAGTAATGGCGGCAACGATCTCCGCCGGTATGGTTTCCGGGCGGGAGGCTTGCTGGTAATAAGCGAACAAGTCCGTTCCCTCCTTTTCCTAAACAGGGAAGTTGCCGTGTTTTTTACCCGGCCGGCTTTCCCGTTTGCTGAGTAGGGTTACCAGGTGCCGGACCAAATGGGGGCGGGTCAGGGCGGGGTCGATAACCGCATCCACTAGCCCCAGGCCGGCAGCAACATAAGGGTGGGCGAATTTTTCCCGGTAGGCGGCGATTTTTTCCTGACGTACCCGGGCCGGGTCTTTCGCCTGGCTGATTTCTTGCCGAAAGATAATATTGGCCGCCCCATCGGGACCCATAACGGCAATCTCCGCCGTGGGCCAGGCTGCCACATGGTCGGCTCCCAGGGAGCGGGAGCACATGGCCAGGTAGGCGCCGCCATAGGCCTTGCGCAGGACCAGGGTGAGTTTGGGTACTGTGGCCTCGGCGAAGGCATATAATAATTTGGCGCCGTGCCGGATAATACCTCCCTGTTCCTGGCCTACCCCGGGGAGATAACCAGGGGTATCCACCAGGGTCAGGAGGGGTATGTTGAAAGCGTCACAGAAACGAACGAAGCGCGCGGCCTTATCGGCGGCGTCAATATCCAGGCACCCGGCCAGGTGCTGGGGCTGGTTGGCTACAATACCTATAGTATACCCCGCCAGGCGGGCCAGGCCAATAACTATATTGACGGCAAATTGGGCCTGCACCTCCAGGAAGAGGCCATCATCAACCATGCCGTAGATAATTTCTTTGACGTTATAAGGTTTATTGGCATCCACCGGCACCAGAGTACGCAGATGGGGGTTCTGGCGTTCTGCCGGGTCGGGACCGGGTCGGAAGGGAGGATCCTCCAGGTTATTGGCCGGTAGATAATCTAACAGGGTCCGGATCAGGTGCAGGCAATCCTCTTCCGTCGGGGTCCGGAAATGGGCCACCCCGCTCCTGGTGGCGTGGGTAGCGGCGCCACCTAGTTCTAAAGGACTGACTTCCTCGCCGGTAACGGCTTTGATGACCTGAGGGCCGGTAATGAACATCTGGGCTGTATTATCAACCATAAAAATGAAGTCCATTAATCCCGGCGAGTAGACGGCCCCGCCGGCACAGGGCCCCATGATAGCGGCGATCTGGGGGATAACCCCGGAGGCATGGGTATTGCGGCGAAAAATTTCCCCGTAACCATTGAGGGCGGCTACCCCCTCCTGAATCCTAGCTCCACCAGAGTCATTCAGGCCGATGACCGGAACCCCGGTCTTCAAAGCTAAATCCAGGACCTTGCAGATCTTGGCGGCGTGCATCTCCCCCAGGGAACCGCCCATAACGGTAAAATCCTGGGCATAGACATAGACTGGCCGGCCGTTGATGGTGCCGGAACCGGTAATCACCCCCTCCCCCGGAGTTTCCATGTTCTGCATACCGAAATCGGTAGCCCGGTGGCGGATGAACTGGTCCAGTTCCAGGAAACTGCCGGGGTCTAGAAGTAGATTTAACCGTTCCCGGGCCGTATATTTGCCGGCAGCGTGCTGTTTGGCAATACGTTCCTCCCCGCCGCCGGCCACCACCCTGGCGCGCCTGGCTTCCAGGTCCGCCAGCCGGGCTGTTATGTCTTCCATAGTTCAGCTGTCCCCCTTACTATTCCTTACCTCCTTATATTACCAGGTAATAAGGGTTACTTGCAAGTACTTAAGGTAAAAAGATTAAATCTGCTGATTATAAACTGGACTGGAAATGGTTGTAACCCCCCGGTTTTAAGGCCATCTGGCGGTCCCCTTGTTTAAGGCTGAGGCCATCTGCCGCCGGGACGATGCGGCCAATGGCCGTTACCGGCGTCCCACAGGCCCGGTTCACGGCTTCCCGGATAGCTTCAACTCTGTCCGGGCGGCAGGTCAGCAAGATCTCAAAGTCTTCGCCGCCATAGAGGGCGTATTCCAGGGGGTCCTTATGATAGGTCACAGCTAGTTGCCTGGTAGCCGGGGCTATGGGTACGGCTTCGGCTTCAAGGATTAATCCCACCTGGGAAGCAGCAGCCAGGGTATAGAGTTCGGCCACCAGGCCGTCGCTGATATCGTCGGCTGCCGTAAGCCCACCGGCTGCCAGGGCGGCCCGGATTTCCGCCACGCGGGGCGAGGGCCACAAGTGGCGCTGGCGGGCCCAACTAACGGCCGCTTCTGGAGCCGGCCGGGGCTCCAGCAGGGTATCCAGACCGGCGGCCGAGCCACCTAGGTCACCGGTCACCAGTAGGATATCTCCCGGCCGGGCTCCATGCCGGTACAGGCAGGCTGCTGCTTCAACCCGGCCCAGGATGGCCAGGTTAATGATCATCGCCCGGGGTGAGGAAACCGTATCACCACCGATGATATTTACCCCGTAACGCCGGCCGCACTCCCGTAAGCCGGCGTAAAGCTCATCCACGAATTCCACTGGCTGCTCCGGTCTTAAACCCAGGGAGACCAGGGCCTGTTCTGGTATACCACCCATGGCTGCAATATCACTTATATTTACGGCCATAGTTTTATAACCAATTTCCCGGGGCGTGGCTGTGGCCAGGGTAAAGTGCACATCCTCCACTAGCATATCTGTAGCCGCCAGAGTCAGGTAACCCGGTTCTGTCCTTAAAACGGCAGCATCATCGCCAATACCCATGACCACCCCGGCCGGGTTAACAATGGCCCCGGCCTTCAAGCGTTCTATAAGTCCGAACTCACCCACTTCTTTTAGTTCCAAGGTCACTACCCACTCCTTTTCCCAGCTACTCACATCTTGCCATAACTAAAGGGCCGGTGCAAGCTCTTTAGCATCGGTCGGCCGGGGTTAGGAATTTTTGGAGCAGGGTCAAGATCTCCTCCAGGCGATCCTTAATAAAGGCGTCACTGGGGTCAAGTTCCCGGGCGGCCCAGTAACAGGCCACTGCCGGAGCGAAACGGCCGTGGTACTCATGGATCACTCCCAGGGCGAGTTGTGCTTCCAGGTCATAGGGGTCGTTTTCCACTCGGCGTAGGTAGCCTAGATATTTCTCTTCATCCTCGAGGAGTTCCTGGTTAAAGAAAGCGTTGCCGACTTTAACCCTGCGGCTGGTACCTTCCAGCACCTCCAGGGGGCAGCTGGCAATGAAAGGGATACCCCGGGTAGCTAAAGCCTTGCGTAAATACCGGCAGCAGGCACAGCGGCCATCAGTGCCCTGGCCCTGGAGACGCAATTCATTATCCCTCAGCTCGATCCTGGTGTTAGTGGGGATACGTTTCCGGGCGCGTTCCAGGTAGTAACTAATGGTCTTGCTTGCACCGGCGTGGCGGGGTTGCAAGATTATCCGGCAGGTAGCCGGGGCGGTTTGGGCGGTGGTCATTCCCTCTCCCCCATTCTTCGCTTCCATTCCCTACATCCTATGGCCGTAAGGGAGAGAAAATGACCGGGTTAATCATTCGCCGCTGGAGCTAGTAGAGGCTGGATCTAATTCTATCATCCGGGGCAACCAGTTTAATTTCCTGGCCAGGTGCAGGTATTCCTCTTCCCCGGCCCCCAGGGCTACCAGCACTGCCTCCAGGGCGTTGGCTGCCGGGCTAATGCCCTGGAAGGTTGGGGTGGTCGTCACCAGCCTGGAGGCACCACGCCGGGCCAGGAGCTCCCGGTCGGCCGGGGTCGTGCCGCTAGTAATAAACACCTGGCCATTAAGATGCCAGGGTAAATTTCGACGGATAAAGTGCCAGTTCCCGGCAATGATCCTCGCCCTAGCGTAGAGGTGCTGGAAACGGGGACGGGAATGCTCCTGGTGGGGTCCCAGGGGGTAAAGGTAAGCCAGGGGCAGGCGGGCCAGGAGGGGCATGGCCAAATAACCCAGGCGGGTAAAGGTGGGCAGGCTTACGGCCAGGGGTAGTTTTAAACCGAAGGCGGCATCCCCAGCCAGGGTGACATAGCCGGCCTGCTGTAAGGCCTGGGCCAGCCAGAAACGGTCCAGGACGGAAACCACCAGGGCCGGGCTCCCGGCCGGTAAGGGAGGGAGGAGGTCTACTGCCGTGATCTCTACCCGCCTTTTCCAACCGGAGCCATCAACCAGGGGCGTTTTCCGCACCTGGCAGGCCAGGTATTGACCTAACGGGCAGGAGTAATCTTTGCCGGCGAGGTGATAAAAGAGATTGACGCCCCCCAGGCCCAGGGCGTCAACCCAGCCGTCAAGCTCCCTGAGGAGGCGGGCGGCTACCTCCGGTTGGCCGTTACAACCGTAACGCTTCAGGAAGACCGGCGCCCCTTCCAACTCGAGGCGGAGACGGTAATCCCTGCGGGGACTCCCTAAGCTAACGCTAACAATGTGCTTAATGGCAATCGTTACTCCCTGACTAGGTCTTTTAACCGTTTGACCAGGTATTCGGCCAGGACGGCAAAGTCCTCAGTGGCTAGCATATCCGGGGCCGAGGCGTCAAAGAGGATGGTACCACCGGGCGGGAACTCTTCATCCCCGGCCCAGATGACCAGCCGTACCGGCAACTGGGGGAAGGGGTTAACTTCAATAGCGGCGTCACCCTGGTCGACTTGCTTACCGCCCAGGGCCGCTCCGGCTGGCAGGAGATTGGCCGGCCGGAGCCCGAAGGTGCGGATCAGGGGTAGAACGGCCCGGCCGTAAAAGGGCTGCTGGTAAATAAGGCCGCCGGGTAGCTCCTTAAAGGATATCCACTGGCCCCGCAGGCTGGACCCCGGGCCCAGTAAGTAATGGAGAATTAAGACCTGAAAACGGGGATCCACCGGCTCGCCAGGAAGGGTGCTGACTTTCCCTGCCGGGTAGGTTATATAGTAAACATCATTGAGGGAAGGCAGGCTGAAACGGCCCTTCTCCGGCTCCCAGGTAACTTTTTTTAATTCGGCTATCGCTTCAGGATTAGCCTGGTCCAGGCCTGCCCGCGCCCGGTCCAAGGTAACGCTTAGATTATAAGGTAGGGCCAAGTTTCCCGTCCCCCTCCGAAAAAAATAATTCTGTAATTTAGCCTTTCTTTAGAGTTACTGGAGGATACAGGCGGCGCGACTTGGGTCGAGGCGTTAGCAAACTCAGTGAAGGCGCGGCGAGGCGGCGTTAAACGGGATGGGGATCGTGATGTAAGTTGAGGAACGAAAAGTTTCACTCCCCGCTGTGCTATTTAAAAAGAGATAAAAGAGATAAAGGTAAGCGACCCCCGCCGCAGAGTAAGGCTGAGCGCATATTTTGCTAGCCGAGAACCACCGGATCCCGGAGCCGTACCTCCAGCCCTACAACTAACGCTTTCCCGGTTCGCTGGTGGCGACAAACGTTTTGAGCTTGCCGCAAGTAAAAGCTTACCATATCCGAACCAAAAATAAAAGCCGGCTGGCGCCGGGCTCATAGCTAATGCAGGGGAACAACGATGCAGTTGTTTTTTTCTTCTTCCTCGCTGGCTAGGATTTCTTCAAGTTCGTCGGCCCTGACAAACCGGTAATCAACCTCTTCCCCGTTGATCCAGGTCAACAGGTAATCCATAACCTCCGCCTCCCCCTGGTGTTTTGTATACACCATCCTGTCTTCAGGATAACACCGGCGGAAGGAAAATGCAAGAAAAATTTTTAATACCGGGGATGGCGCTCCAGTTGGTACTGTCGCCCACCCGGTAGATATATTCAGTGCCGGGTTCGAGGCTGGTAAGAGTGGCACTATAAATTTTTCTACAGCAGCTTTGGCGGTGGTAACTTTACCGGGGAAAGAGGTCTTGTCCGCGGCTTTGGCATACTGAACTATACCCTTGGTGGTAGTCAAGTCCGTTCTCCAGGTGATGGTTTGGATTGTTATGGGATCCTGGGTCTAAGTGAGGGTAATGTGATCCGGTTGGACTGAAGCTCCCCAGATCGTAACTCCTTCTTTTTTTGGTATATTTAGCATAGCACTTTATTTATTAAGGTCCTGTTTATTCCTTTGTAAAAAGTAGGCAAAACCAGAGTAAAATTTTATGTAAAAACCGGTTTCGGTACTTCCTAAAAACAAAAACCCCTCCATTGAGGGGTTTTCCTGGTGCGCCAGGCAGGCTTCGAACCCGCGACCCGCTGATTAAGAGTCAGCTGCTCTACCAACTGAGCTACTGGCGCAAAAGTGGCGCGCCCGACAGGATTCGAACCTGCGACCTCCGGACTCGGATTCCGTCACTCTATCCAGCTGAGCTACGGGCGCTCACCAATTGCAAAAGCTATTATAGTACAGATTGCCCAGGAAGTCAACCAGTTTGCCTCACCTACAATTAAATAATGCCGGTAAAATTCCCCTTCCCCGCCGTCTCCTGACTTTTAAGGGGCATTACCCTGGGCCGGGGGTTTTAACTGGTGGTTAGGTGTAAAGTAGTAGCGGTAAGCCAGCATGGTGGCCGTAATGGTCGTTAGGGCCGTAGCGGCGGCCATCATATAGGTGACAACTATCTGGTACCTGACGGCAGCCGCCGGGCTAGTGCCGGCAATGATTTGCCCGGTCATCATGCCCGGTAGCTGGACAATACCCACTGTCATCATGGTACTGATGGTGGGCAGCATGGCCGCTCGTAAAGCCGCTCGCAGGTAAGGCAGGACCGCCTGGTAGGCAGTCGCCCCCAGGGACAGGGCGGCCTCGATTTCACCCCGGTGGGCCTTGATCTCCCCTGTCAGCCGGTTGATAGCCAGGGCCGCACCGATCATGGTATTGCCGATAATCATCCCGGCGATGGGGATCATATACTGGGGCTGGTACCAGGGTTTAACCTTTAAAATAACATTGATGACAAGAGACAGGGTTATGAACCCGCCCAGGGCTATAGCCAGGAGCATCACGAAGAATAACCGGGGCCAGCGTTCCTGCTGGCGGCGGTAGGCATTGGCAGCAGCCACCAGCAACATAACAATCAAGGCGAGGATTACAAGGTACCAGCGATTAAGATTAAAGATTATCTGGAGCAGGTAACCGACGGCCATAAGCTGGATAAAGGTCCTGATGGTACCGATAAATAAATCACCATGGAGGTCAAGGCGTTGCCATAGGGAAATGGCCAGGGTTATCCCTACCAGGATCAGGGCTAGGCCGATGTCGCCCAGACCGATGTTAATGTACTGCATCCCTACCCTCCTAACTGCCCGGCCAGGAAGAGCTGGCTACGGGGGTCCCGGGGGGCGGTAAAAAACCCCCTAGCCGGGGCGGCTTCGACTACTTCGCCGTGATGGATAAAAAGGATGGC
The DNA here is from genome assembly GCF_051020825.1 of Moorella naiadis (nom. illeg.). Lineage (NCBI taxonomy): Bacteria > Bacillati > Bacillota > Clostridia > Neomoorellales > Neomoorellaceae > Neomoorella > Moorella naiadis (nom. illeg.). Next base: position 27,153 of record NZ_JAXGFQ010000003.1, on the reverse strand, counting down.
GTCGGCGACCTGGCGGGCCTGGTCCAGGATGTGAGTCACAAAGATGAGGGTTAGTCCCAGGCGGGATTTTAGATCGACCATCAGGTGCAGGATGTTGGCCGCCGCCGTGGGGTCGAGGGCTGACGTTGGCTCGTCCAGAAGCAGGACCTCCGGGTCGTTGGCCAGGGTGCGGGCCAGGGAGACCCGCTGCTGTTGGCCGATGGAGAGGCTGTCCGCCGGGCGCTCCAGGAGGTCGGTCGCCAGGCCCACCATCAGGATTAGTTCTCCGGCCCTGGCCCTGGCCTGAGCCGGGGCTATGCCCCTTAAACGGGGACCATAGGTGATATTCTCCAGCACTGTGCCGGGAAAGAGGGTGGGCAGCTGCCAGACCATTCCCACCCGCCGGCGCAGGGTAAAAATATCGAGGTCCCTTAAGTCATCACCATCAAGGATAATCTGTCCGGAAGCCGGGTCCTCCAGCCGGTTTAAAAGTCTAAGGAGGCTGGATTTACCCGAACCGGAGGGCCCCAGGACAGCAGTAATCTCTCCCCGGGGGAAGGAAGTAGTTATCCTGTTTAAGATAACAGCGGTCGTTATCTCCCCGGCGGCGTTACGGCCGGGACGTTTTAAGGTTACATCCTTGAGCTCGAATTTTGCTTCCCTCATATTTTATGCCTTCCAGTATTAGCAGGGCTGAAGAATGCGGCTGGCGGAAACAACCGGCCAAACCGGGACGGGAGAACCTGCCTAGCCCTTGTAACTGACCGCGGCGATAAAGCCGCCGTTGGTACGGCCTTCCCGGGCCGCGGCAGCCTCGATGGCCAGGGCCTCGTCAACTTTGGTACCGTCGAAGTCCGGGCCAAAGAAGAGAACGGCTTTACCCTTGACATCCCGCCCGGGCATAGCAGCCAGGAGTTCGTCCAAGGTATAAAAACGGGCGTGTTTAAAGAGGCAGTCCGGTTCCCGGGCGGCCCGGGCCTCATAGTGCCGGCTCCAGAGGCTGTTGCCGCCGATAAGGCCGATAACCATGCGACCGCCGGGTTTAAGGACACGGTAGCTCTCCGCCAGGACGACCTTGAGATCAGGGGCGAACTCCAGGGCGGTAACCGATACTATTTTATCAAAGGTGTTGTTAGCAAAGGGGAGATTCATGGCATCAGCATGGAGAAATTCAACCGCCAGGCCGGCGTCGGCTGCCTTTTCCCTGGCCCGGGCCAGCATGGGATCAGAAATATCGATGCCGGTTACCTTTACCCCCCGGCGGGCCAGTTCCAGGGAGAAGTTACCAGTGCCGCAGCCGACGTCTAAAATATGTTCCCCGGCATAGGGGTCCAGGTAAGCATAGATAGGCTCCTTTTCCACCCGGTCGACCAGGGCTCCCAGGGGACGCAGGTACCAGTCATCATAATCCCCGGCTTTACGATCAAAGACCTCAGCCATAGTTATCACAACTCCTTTCAGCAAATTGGTATACCATATTATACTGGTAATTTCGTCATTGATTTGTTTTTTCCTCTTTTCCCGCCAGCAACTCTTGTAAGTGGGACAATTCCTTTTGCAATCGGTCGATGGTGGCCTCATAATCCCGAACGATATGACCAGGAACGTGGCGGCCGGTCTGACTGAGGATGAAGCCCCTTTCTTCCTCTACTTCAGCGAGCTGTTCCTTTAATTGCTTGATAGCAGCTGCTAGTTCATTTTTATTCATTTCCTCACCCCTACCGGAAAAAATAAAAAGAGCTGATTAACACTGAGAAAATTATACAACAAAGTACGGGCTTCCACCTATAGCTATTTTTAGCAGGGAACCTTTTTAGGTGAAGGGGTCTCTGCTTATAAAAAAGGACCCCTGGGGGGTCCTTTTTTCCTCAATTTAAATTTTCTCCGAAGATAGGTTTCCGCTGAATCAAGCGATTGTTGGACGGCTTTCCGGGGGCTGGGGGTTACAGGCTCCAGGCTTCGTGGTTCTCGGCTAGCAAACTTTCTTCAGCTTACTTTTTCATGGTTCGCTGGTGAAGCGGTAGCCCTATGTCTTGAAGCTGATTAAGCCAGCTCCTGCTGGACAATAACCTGGTCGGCCATTAACTGGGCCTTGTACTGGCCCTTATTAAAACCATGCTCCAACAGCCACTGGGTCAGGTGTTTACCACCTATCTCCCCTATTCTACCTTTAGCGGCCAACCTTAATTTTAGGTTACCAGGGTCATCGCTCTTCTTCAGGATTAAACGCTGGCCCTCAACTCCAATCATCACGTAACTGGTACCGCGGAGATGTTGAAAGGCAGCACCCCGTAGGCGAATACCATTACTGGAAACGCTCAAGTCACCCCTGGCATTGCGATTGGACCAACGAGCACGGTAAATCTCCATAACATCAAACCCCCTGTGGTTAATAATAGGTTTGATGTTATTATTGCCCAGTACAGGTTTTAAAATACCTGTTGCAGCAACTCCTAATCAAATTTGCCGGGACCACAGTAACCCAGATGCTGGCCAATTCTCAGGGCAACCTGAACTACGGCAGTGGCGAATTTTCCGGTTAACTCCCCGGCTGGCAGGCGATGAGCTGGGCCCGACAGGCTGACGGCAGCGATAACCTTATGCTCATGATTGTATACTGGAGCTGCAACACAACGAACCCCATCTTCCCTTTCACCCTCATCCAGGGCAAAACCCTGGCTGCGTATCAGGGATAACTCGGCCCGCAGTTGCTGGGGGTCACTAATAGTCGCTGCTGTATATGGTAATAGAGGTACCTCGACCAAATATCCAGTTAGTTGGTGATCACCCAAGTAAGCCAGCAGCACCTTGCCTGCAGCAGTGCAGTAGGCCGGCGCCCGGGTGCCGGGGCTGGCCAGCATCTTGACAATCTGACTGGACTCTACCTGATCTATATAGACTACTTCCCATTTATCCAGTATCGCCAGGTTGGCTGTTTCGTTAAAATCATCGACCAGCCGGGTTAAGTAGGGCCGGGCGATGGCGCGGATATCCAGGCTGTACAGGGCCCGGTTTCCTATTTCGAAGACTTTGATTCCCAACCGGTAACGACCCTGGTAAGGTTCCTGTTCTACCAGGCCGTGGGCTGCCAGGGCGTTTAATAAGCGATGGACGGTACTGATATTTAACCGCAATTCAGCGCTGATGGTTGAGAGCATCATGGGGGAGCCTTCCCGGGCCATGACCTCCAGGATGGCTAGGGCCCGGTCGACTGCCTGAACGCCCCTTGTCTTATTGTCCCTGGTCCCTGGCATTGGCGACTCCCCCCGCTGATGAATTCGATGGTTGATGCTTAACCTTACAAGAGTTTTATCCGAGGAGGATCCTCCGGGCCAATTCGTCCTGGATGTCGGTGATGAAGGGGATACCGGTCTCGGCCTCGGTTTCCCGGTTGGCGGCAGCGATATCCTGCCTGCTAATTTGATCCAGGGAGAATTTGCGGGCACCGGCCATTAACTGTTGCAATCCTGCCGTCAGCTTATCGGCCAGGGTCCAGAAAGCAATGGCTCCGTAAGGGACCTGCGCCATGGCTTCAGCACCGACCTTCTTTTGCACCTCATAGTAGCCGGCAAAAATCTCTTCTGCCTGCGTACCTAGGTCGCTTACCGTGCGGGGCAGGCTGTCCCAGTTGCCGTTGACCTGGGCGCGTCTTTCTGGACAGAGCACCCCTTCAATGTTGGAACCGACAAAGCCGGGGATCATCAAGGCGCGCCCCATACATACTAGTTTGGTGTAAGGAGCACCCAGGGCCAGGGCTTTAAAGATGTGATCCTCCCGGGCCAACCCGCCGGCAAAGGCCATATCAACTACCCGTTTGCCTTGAGCAGCTAACAGGCCGGCATACTCATAGGCTTTAGCATGGAGGAGAATGGAGGGAACCCCCCAGGTCTCCATCATGTTCCAGGGACTCATGCCGGTACCGCCGCTGGAACCGTCCACAGTCAGAAAATCGAGGTTGGCCTCGCTGGCGAGTCTAATGGCCATAGCCAGGGCCTCCATACCGTAGGCCCCGGTCTTCAGGGTGATCCGCTGGTAGCCTAGTTCGCGCAGGTGTTTAATGGCCCCGAGGAAGTTTTCTTTTACCTGGTCGGAGCTGGTGAGATCGGTATAGCCCAGGCGGCTATGGCGGGCGAAGGCTTTCAGGGCCCCGCTCTTAAAGGCCTCCTGCACAGCCGGCAGGGTTGGATCCGGGTCGACTACATAGCCCCGGTTCTTTAAAAAGATAGCGTAGTCGATATCTGTGACCTGGATCTCACCACCGATATCCTTGGCACCCTGGCCCCATTTCAATTCCAGGATGACCTGGTCGCCGTATTTATCAATAATGTATTCGGCGACGCCGTTACGGGTGTCTTCTACATTCATCTGGATGATGATGGCCCCATAGCCATTATAGTACTGCAAATAGGTCTGAATCCGCTGGTCCAGCTCTGGAGCCTTAATAATGCGGCCATTTTCGATAACTGCTTCTTTGTCGATGCCGACGACATTTTCTCCGATGACAATAGGGACGCCGACCAGGGCGGCACCAATGGCGAGGGAATCCCAGTATTTGGCAGCGATAAAGGTGGAACCCAGGGCTCCCGTCATGATGGGGGTCTTGACTTTAGTTTTTACCTGGCTGCCGAATTCGGTTTCTACGTTAACATTGGGGAAAATACAATCATCGGCGCTGGTAGACAGACCATTGGCCAGACCATAAGCCCCATAGTTATATCCTTGAATCCGCAAGGCATTATACGAGGTACCGATAGGAGTCGTATTACCACTGCCGGCAGTAACAAGACCAAAATCCCGGGGATAAAGGAGTTTCCGCCCCAGCAAGCTGGCCATCCAGGTCTCACACTTTCCCTGGCAGTCAGCCCGGCATAAGGTACATAAACCGGATTCCGCCGGGTTACCGCGATTAACTGTTCCCAGGACATCATTTTGTTTGGGCCACTGCAGCATCATTTAATCCCCCGCTTTTAATAAGATTTTTGGGCCTGCACCCGGGGCCTGTTGAGGCCTTGTCACATGGTGAAAGCCCTTTTCGCAACCCCAAACTTTATTTTAAAAGGGGGAGTAGGGCTTGTCAACAAAAGCCTTTTTCATATTGTAAAAATAATTAAGCCCCCTGCATTTTGTATACGCAAGGGGCACTTAAATTAATCCTTATTTAATCTTGGAACGCAATTTCATTTTTTCCCTTACCTTGGTAACCTAGGCGTTTCGACATCTCCCGGGCTACGTCGAGGACAATATCCACCAGTTCGTTGTTTAAATAATAATTGGTAATCCTGGTGTGGGGTCCGGAGACGCTGATGGCTGCCACCATTTTACCTTCGTGATTGCGGATAGGGGCAGCAGCACAACGTACATCCTCGTCCCTTTCGCCTAGATCAATGGCATAACCCTGGCGCCGGATGCGCTGCAGTTCTTTTTTGAGGATGGGCAGGTCGGTGATGGTCTCGCTGGTGTAGCGTTCCAGGGTGATGCCGGCAAAGAGCTGGTCCAACTCGTCGTCTGTTAGTGAGCTGAGGAGCATTTTTCCCGATCCGGTAGCGTGGGCCGGGCCGCGGCTCCCTACCCGGGCAAACATGCGGACAATAACAATGTTATTAGATTCCACCTGGTCAATATAAACTACCTCCCGGCCATCGAGGATCGCCAGGTTGGCCGTTTCATTGCAACGCCGGACGAGTTCCTCCAGGAAGGGGCGGCCCATGCTTTGCAAATCCTGGGCATAAAGGGCGGTTTTACCCATGGCAAAGAGCTTCAAACCCAGTTTGTAGCGGCTGGTTTCTGGTTCTTGCTCTATATAACCCTTAACGATCAGGGTGCTAAGGAGGCGATGGACGGTACTGATATTTAACTGTACTTTATCCGCCAGATCAGTAATGGCCATGGGCGTACCCGCCTCAGCCAGGGCATCCATAATGGCCAGGGCCCTCTCTACGGCCTGGACGGTTTTCGCTTCTTCGCCGTTATTGCTTTTCTTTTCTGCCATTAACCCGTTTCCCCCGCTCTTGACTCCCATCTTTACCGGCGATTTTTTCCGGAACCGCGATTGGTAACCTTTTTGTGAAACCCGTTTTCACTATGCCTTAATTTTAAGGTGTTTTATTAAGGCTTGTCAATAGAAAGAAATAAAAAAACAAACCCGCCCGTAGGCGGGTTATTTACGGGGTGGTACCTGATCACAGGCGACCATACCTTCATAACACTCATTACAAAGGAACTGGCCGCAGGTCGGACAGATTTTCATATCGGGAGGATTGGTATCCAGGCAGTCATAGCAATAGGCGGTATCGCAATGGCGACAGATGATGCCCTCGACATTTTTGGCTTTACAGCGATCACATACCGGGATCTTCATGATCGCCACCTCCTTTTATCTATAGAATCCTTCGCGCTGAATCGGAAATATCCTGCCCGGAGGAGGAAAAAATAGAAGCTCCTTTGCAGGAGCTTTGGGAGGGCCGTTTAACTTACCAACCCCAGGGCTTCAACTGCCGCCGGGGACAGGACTTGGACCACGTCGTCATTGTTCAAAAGGCAGGCATTGGCTTCGTCAGTATCAACATGAAATTCCAGGCGGAAGTTGGGATTGACCCTTACCAGGACGTTGGTGAAGATTAGTCCCCTTTCGCCTCCTACCTGGACTGTTACCAGGTCTTTATCCTTTAACCCATACCGCTTACCATCGCTGGTATGCATATGGATGTGGCGTAGGGCGATAATCACCCCTTGCTTCAGGGTCACTACCCCTGCCGGTCCGACCAATATACAACCTGGTGAGCCAGCGTGATCGCCAGAATCCCGAATCGGCGGATTGACACCGAGTTTAAAGCAGTCGGTACGAGACAACTCCACCTGGGTATATGAGCGGATCGGCCCCAGGACCCGCACCCGTTCCAGAACCCCTTTGGGTCCTACCACAGTGACGGTCTCCTTAGCGGCAAATTGACCCGGTTGCCCTAGATCTTTCACCTTAGTTAACTCATAGCCAGGCCCGAAGAGAGTCTGGAGATGTTCCCTGGTAAGGTGCACATGCCGTCCAGATACACCTACAGGTACTTCGAGTAAAATATCATTCACTTTAAGCTCCTCCTCCCATTCCTCCCGGCTGCCCTTAACAACCGTTAAACGCTAAATAACTACCGTTCATCCTAATTATAATGCTATTCGGCAGCAGGTGCAAGGGGGTGGCTTATAGTCAAAATCTTAAATTTCCGGTGCCTTATTTACGAACGGTATATTTTTATAGTTACAACCCCGGCACTGGCCATTACAATTGCTTACCAGGGCAGTATGGCAGCGGGGGCAACGCAGCTGCCGGGGTTCCTTAAGGGGGTAACCACAGCGGGGGCATTTATCAAGGCAATGGGGTTGCATAGCGACCCACCTCTTTCCTAGATCAGGATGTGGGAGATGATACCACCGATGAAGAAAGCAAGGACCAGGACCGCCGGCCAGATGACAATCCCTTCCCGCCAGCCGCGTTCTTTAAAGATCACCAGGGCCGAGGCAATACAGGGTACAAACAAGGTAATGGTAACCAGGGATACCAGAGACTGGGCTGGCTTTAAGGGCAGGCTGTAGAGCCCGGCAGCGCCAAAATCCCGGCGGACGAAGCCCATGATAAAGGCTGTAGTCGTTTCTTTGGGAAGTTGCAGCCAGCTGACCGTAACCGGCGCCAACAGGTTTTGCAGGACAGCTAGCAAGCCGGTGACCTGTAAAATACCAATCAAGAGGGCACCGCCGGCGAATAAGGGTGTAGCTTCGCGGATAAAGGCGCTGGTTTTAGTGGCCGTTTTTTTTAGGATATTAACCGGTTGCGGCCACCGCAGGGGCGGCAGGTCGATTAAGAGATCGCTGGGCCGACCCGGCAGCAGCCAGTTCAGGGCTGTCCCGGTCAGGACCAGGATGCCGGCGATGAGGACGATATACAGGACCGTGTAACCGGGGCCCAGGCGTACCAGCATGGTAGTGATAATCGCCAGCTGGGCCGAACAGGGGATGGCCATGGCCAGGAGGAAGGTGGCGATGCGGCGTTCGCGCTTGCTGCCCAGTAACCGGGTGGTAATGGTGGCCGCGGTAACACAGCCAAAGCCCAGGATAATAGGGATGATACCCCGGCCGTTTAAACCGATACGCATCAAGGCCCGGTCCACCAGGACGGCAATGCGCGGCAAATAACCGGAATCCTCCAGGGTCGACAGGCCCAGGTAGAAGCCCAGCACCAGGGGCAGCAAGAGGCCCAGAATATAGGTTACCGTCATGGTCAAGAGGCCGAATTCCCCGATTAACAAGGTACCCGGGATGGTGTCCGGCGGCAGCCACTGGCTGATTAGATTACGAATAAAAGGTTCATAATAACCCTTCATCAGGCCGCCTTCCGTAATGCCGACAACGGTCTGAGCAATAAAGACCCCGATAAATTCATATAAAAGCCCCAGGGAGATTATTAAAATGGGGATACCGGTGAGGGGTTGCATCATCCAGCGGCTGAGGCGGGTGCTCCAGGAAGCCCCGGTATTGCTTTCTTTGACTACTGCGGCCACAATGGTATCAACCCGCCGCCGCCGGGCCAGGTAGATCTCCTCCTGGCGGTCCAGGGGTTTGAGGCGATAACGGGCGGCTACATAGGGGTCGCCCTCCAGAATAAGTAGAGCCGCGGCCCGGTTGTGGGTCTTCCGTTGGAGCAGGGGCAGCATTTCTTCCAGTTCGGGGAGGCTGTTGCCGCAACGGGCCCGGGCTACAGCCTGTTTAACCTCCGCGAACCCCTGCCTCTTTATGGCTACGGTAGGAATAACCGGTACACCTAGCTGCCGCTCCAGTTCCGCAACGTTAATTTTTATGCCCTGGCGGGTAGCTTCATCAACCATGTTTAGGGCCACTACCATAGGGATCCCCATATCAATGATTTGCTGGGTCAGGAAAAGGTCGCGTTCCAGGTGCACAGCGTTGACGACGTTGATGACAATATCCGCACCCAGGATCACATCCCGGGCCACCTTTTCTTCGTCATTAAAGGAAGATACACCGTAGACACCGGGCGTGTCCAGGATAAAGTCATTACCCACCCGGCCATGGCTGATCTCCAGGGTGGTACCAGGAAAATTAGAGACATCAACATAAAGACCGGTTAAAGCATTAAAAAAGACGGATTTGCCGACGTTGGGATTGCCGGCCAAGACTATTTTTCGTACCCCGGCGGGGATGTTGAGGTCCTGGTTAAGATCGTGGCAGGCCATAGGCGCGCCTCCTTACCCGGGATTTGGCTGCCGCCGGGGTAGAGACGGGTTCTACGTTAATTCTGGCGGCCAGGCCTCTGCCCAGGGCGATTTCTTGACGGTTTTTGGCGATGATGATGGGGCCTCCGGGAATAATATTGGTGCAGGTGACCAGTTCCCCTTCGGCGACGCCCAGGCGGATAGCCTGGGCCCGGATACCGGCCCCCGGCAGGGCCAGGATGCGCAGGCGTTGTCCCTCTTTGACCTTGTCCAGGGTCATGATGCTCCCTCCCCCCTTATACTTATGCCGGATTTGGTGGTTCATGTCCACTGCTAATTGAAAAACATTATCAATTGGCTTCTATAAATATATTAGAGTAAATGATAATCAATGTCAATGGGATGACGTAAAAAAGCATCACTTTTTGGTGATGCTCTCGCGGCTGTGGGTATAACGGATGTCTTCGGCCACCGGCAAGTGGTAGGACTGGCAGAGCTGGACGATACGGGAGGTGGTTCGTTCGCCCAGGTATTCCTCCAGGTCCTTCAGGTCCAGGTTACTGGTAATGACCGTTGGCAGCTCATTAATCAGGCGGTAGTTAAGCAAGGAGTAGATTTTATTACAGGTCCATTCCGTGTAGTTGTGGGCGCCCAGATCGTCCAGGATCAGGATACCTACTCCCCGGGCGGTATCAATAAGTTCGAGTTCTGTCTGGTTATTGTCCTGGGGACGGCGGTCGTAGGTGGCGCGAATGGCGTCCAGGAGATCCGGTACGACGGTAAAGAGAACCTCTTTCCCGGCGGCAGTTAGAGCATTGGCAATGGCTGCCGCCAAAAAGGTTTTACCGCTCCCTACCGGGCCGAAAATAAAGAGACCCCGGCCATGTTCTTCCCGGCGGCAGGTAGCGACAAAGCGTTGGGATGCTTCCAGGCAATGGCGCGCACTTTCATAATAGGTTGTACCGGTTAATTCATCCCGCAGGGTGCGTGAGTAGTACTTTAGGTCAAAGCTGGTAAAGGTATAGCGGCTGAGCTGGGGCGCCAGGTTGGCCGCCCGCAGCCGGTTCTGCCAGGCCTTTTGTTGCATACAGCGGCAGCGATAGGCGCGGCCATCACGGATGATTAAGCCCCGGTCAAGGCACAGGGGGCACCGGTAAGAGGCGGCAGCCGCCGGTATATCCTGAGGCTGCCTTTTTACCAGCAATTCATGGGGTATCTGGATTCTCTCCATCCAGGCTCAAACCTCCCTTTAGCCTTCCAGGTTGAGGCGGTAAAGGTCGCGGTACTTATCCCGGCCGGTAGGCGGGTTTTCCGGTTTAGCCCGCCGGGGCTTCTTTTTATTTTTTTGCTCATCGTAGGCCGTGGCCTGGGAGACATTACGGATATTATGGCGTAGCCAGTCCCGGAGGATAGAATCGATATACCGGAAGTTAAGGGCCCCTCGCAGTACAGCCCGGCGCAGGGCTTCCTGCAGCAACTCTATGGAAAGGTGGTCATTCTGGCACCATTCCCGGAGTTGATCGCTTTCCAATGGGGAGAGGGGCCGGCCAAACTCTTTTTCAAAGATACGATAAAGCTCTCCCTGTTTAATTGTCATGGCCCCGGTATCCGGTTGGGTCTCTGTTGGCGGGTTGTAATTTCCCAGGGCAATGCGGGTTAATTTGGTCCACAGGGGGGCAAAGGAAAAGGTATTTTGCCAGCGGCCCAGGACATGGTTATAATAGGGCTCTACAGCCAGGAGTTTCTTTTCAATCAGGGAGGCGATCAGGTTCTTGATCTCTTCTTCATCCAGGCTCATATACTGGCGGAGCTTTTCCGGGGTAGGGAAACGCTCCTGTTCCACCTGGCGCCAGTGAAAAAGATGGATTAAAACCATCATTTCTAATTCCGTCAAGCCCAGGCGGGTGTAAAACTTTAATAGCATATCGGGAATAACCAGGCTACCACATTCCAGCATGGCTGTCGTCAGCAATTCGTAATTATTACCAGTGAAAACCATTATCTTTTCCCTCCCCGGAAGCTCATGGCATTATTTAATTATAGCATCAGTTACCGCTAGAACCAAAGGCAACCAGGGGTTGTCAGGGGCATTGCCTCACGCGGATTTTCGTTTATAATTATTTTAGTTAAGGGGAGGTAAAATCCCATGGAGGTTATTGCCCTCGTTGGTCCCAGTGGCAGTGGTAAAAGTCACCGGGCCCTGGCGGTGGCCCGGGATTATGCTGCCGATGCCATAATTGATGATGGCCTGTTAATTCGGGGCAGTCGTATTCTAGCCGGTGTTTCGGCTAAGGAGCAACCGACCCGGGTAGGGGCCATTAAAACAGCCCTTTTTAGCGAACCCGAACGTGCCCGGGAAGTCCGGGAATGCCTGGCGGCCATCAACCCGCCCCGGGTCCTGGTCATCAGCACCTCCCGGGAAATGACCCGGCGCATTTGCGACCGCCTGCAAATCCCCCACCCGGCCCGGTGGATAGATATTACCGAAGTAGCCACCCCCGGAGAGATAAACCGGGCCCGGCAGATCCGGAGCCAGCTCGGTAAGCACGTCATCCCGGCACCGACGGTGGAAGTAAAGCCGCGGTTTAGCGGGCCCCTCATTGAACCCCTGCGCACCTTCCTGCGCCGGCACCAGGCGCCGCCGGGCAAGAGCCGTAACCTATGGGTGGAACAGACCACCGTGCGTCCCACCTTTAATTCCCTGGGGCATTTTTATATCGCCCAGAACGTCGTGGCCCAGCTGGCCGGGTATTTGGTCACTGCTGGTGGGTTAAGCAGTTCCCGGGTCCAGGTGGAAACCCGGGAGGGAAATCTGGTCCTTAATCTGGAGGTAACTGCCCCTTACGGCGTCTTTCTGCCGCCCCTTTTGCAGGCGGCCCAGAAAAGGGTGAAGACTACTATTACAAATATGACAGCCCTGGAGGTCGAGACTGTCAATATTACCGTCAGCAGTCTTAAATTGCCGGATAAAAAAACCTGAGCTAACCGGCTATTGCCTAACCGGCCTTTTCCTGCAGGCCCTGATCTACCAGGGTCTCTATTTGTTGGAGCTTGCGGTTAACGCCGGCATAATCCCCGCTGGTAAAGCCGGTCTCCACCAAAGCCTTGAGCTGGACCAGGAGCCGCTGGTAAGTTGCTTCTGCTGCGGCGGCCGTCCCGGCGGCTGTCAGGGCTGCTGCTGGCGCCGGGGCAATCTCCGCCGTTCCGGGCAGCAGCTGGACGACATCCAGCCAACCCGGTACCTCCGCCGCCAGGCCCAATTCCGTACGTAACAGGCGGGCGAAGTCTCCTGCCGCCTCAGGTTCACCGTGGGTGACAAATACCAGCCGGGGCGGTTGGCGAAATGACTTGACCCAGTTCAAGAGGCCTTCCTGATCAGCATGGGCGGAAAAACCGTCGATACTGACGATTTCCGCCCGGACGGCGATTTCTTCCCCGTGGATACGCACCCGTTTCTCCCCTTCCAGCAGCCGCCGGCCCAGGGTACCGTCCGCCTGGTAACCGACCAGGAGAACGGTGGCCTCTGGCCGCCAGAGGTTATGTTTCAGGTGATGCTTAATCCGGCCGGCATCGGCCATACCGCTGGCCGAGATAATAATCGCCCCGCTGTGGATTTTATTGATGGCCATGGATTCCTCTGCCGTGCGGCAGAGGTGCATGCCGGGCAGGTAAAAGGGGCAGGTACTACCGTTATGGCTTAAATCCTTAGCATCGGTATCAAAGTATTCCTGGTGCCGGCAAAAGATCTCCGTGGCGGCAACCGCCAGGGGACTGTCCAAGTAGAGATTATCTACCTGGATCGCGCCCCGCTGTAGGAGGACGTTTAGGGCATAGAGGAGGTCCTGGGTCCGTTCAACGGCAAAGGCCGGGATGACTAGGTTGCCCCCCTTTTTTCTGGTCGCCAGGATTACTTCTTTGAGGCGTTCGATTTTATCTCCCTGGATGTTGTGGCGGCGGTTACCATAGGTGGATTCCATCACCAGGTAGTCGGTAGCTTCAATAGCCGCCGGGTCATTGACGATCGGCTGGCCGGGATTCCCCAGGTCCCCGGAAAAGGTAATCTTGCTTTCCCGGCCATCGTCCTGGATCCAAATCTCGGCTATAGCCGAGCCCAGGATGTGGCCGGCGTCCTGGAGGCGCAGGCGAACGCCGGGCAGGATCTCCTGCTCCTGCTGGTAGTCTATGGTCTGGAAGTTATCCAGGCAGGTGGCGGCCTGGGCGGCCGTATAAATGGGGGTTAAAAGGGGCATGCCGGCACGGCTGTTTTTACGATTCTTCCGCTCGACCTCCATCTCCTGGATGTGGCCGCTGTCGGGGAGCAGCACCCGGGCCAGATCGGCGGTAACCGGCGTGGTATAGACGGGGCCTTTAAAGCCCTGGAGATAGAGTTTGGGGATCAACCCGCAGTGGTCGATATGGGCATGGGTAAGGATCAGGGCGTCGATAGCGCCGGGGTTGAAGGGAAAGGGACCGTAGTTACGTTCTTTAATGGCTTTGGAACCCTGAAAGAGACCGCAGTCAATGAGCAACCGGTGACGTTCGGTGTCCAGGAGGTAACAGGAGCCGGTCACCGTCCCGGCAGCGCCGCAAAACTGGAGTTTAATCATAATTCCTCTCCCTTGTCAAAACCTTTTTCGGGTTGGTTCTGTTTTCTTGCGTTTCCCTTGCAAGTGGTCGCTATTGGCGATGGTAAAGGCATTAGCCCTACCATAGGGGGCTTCCTAGCTCTTGCTAACTACGGCTCAGGCCTGAGCGGCGATTCGCTGGTTGCAGGCCAGGCGCCGGGAGACGAAACGCTCCACCCGGTTCATGGCCTCCGTCAGGTCAGCCAGGGAGGCGGCGTAGGAACAGCGGATAAAGCCCTCGCCGCTGGCACCGAAGGCCGTCCCCGGGACGACGGCCACTTTTTCCTCTTTGAGGAGCTCTGCGGCAAAGGTGGCCGAATCCAGGCCGGTGGCGGTTATGGAGGGGAAGATGTAAAAGGCTCCCCGGGGCTCAAAACAATCAAGCCCCATTTCCCGCAGGCGGCTGTAAACTAACCGCCGCCGCTGGTCGTACTGTTCCACCATGCGGTCGACGTCCTGACTGCCGTGGCGCAGGGCCTCCAGGGCTGCCATCTGCCCCATAACAGGGGCACAGAGGATGGTATACTGGTGGATCTTGACCATAGCGGCCAGAAAATCGGGATGGGCGGCTACGTAACCAACCCGCCAGCCGGTCATGGCAAAGGCCTTGGAGAGGCCGCTCACCAGGATGGTTCTGTCCTGCATGCCGGGTAGAGAGGCAAAGGAGAGAGGTTGGCCTTCATAACGTAATTCAGCATAGATCTCGTCGCTGATGACCAACAGGTTGTACTTGGTTACCAGCCGGGCGATAGCCTGCATCTCCTCCCGGCTGAGGATGGCGCCGGTAGGGTTATTGGGAAAACAGAGGATCAGCACCTTGCTCCGTGGTGTCAGGTATTCCTCCAGGCGGGCGGCAGTGAGGGCAAAATTCTCGGCTGCGGTAGTCGGGATGGTAACCGGGACGCCACCGGCCAGCTTGGTTATAGGCTGGTAGGAAACATAACAGGGCTCGGGGATCAGGACCTCGTCTCCGGGGTTTAATACGGTCCTTAAGGCCAAATCCACGGCTTCGCTGGCGCCGATGGTAACCATAATCTGTTTCAGGGGATCATAGCTCAGGCCGAAACGCCGTTCCAGGTAAGCAGCAATGGCCTGGCGCAATTCGGGTAAGCCATAGTTGGAGGTATACATGGTATAGCCCCGCTCCAGGGACTGAACACAGGCCTCGCGAATATGCCAGGGTGTCACGAAATCGGGTTCCCCTACCCCCAGGGAGATTACTCCTTTGGTATTGGCTACCAGGTCGAAAAAACGGCGGATACCTGAAGGCGGTAGGTTCTTGACTACCGGTGCTATAAAACGCTGGGCTTCAAAACCATGGGAGATGGTCATGGTTGCAACACCTGCCTCCGGTCTGCTTCCTGGTCCTCAAAGATAACGCCATCCTGTTTGTATCGTTTCAGGATAAAGTGGGTCATGGTGCTTTGGACATGTTCTAGGGTTGCCAATTTCTGAGAAACAAAGGAAGCTACCTCTTTCAGGCTCTTCCCCTGGACCAGGACGGAGAGGTCGTAGCCCCCTGACATGAGGAATACGGACTTGACCTCCGGGTAGCGGTAGATGCGGCTGGCAATTTCATCGAACCCCAAATCCCGCTGGGGTATAACCTTGACATCAATGAGGGCCGCCACCTCATCTTCACCGGCCTTCTCCCAGTTGATCAGGGTGTGGTAGCGCAGGATGATCTTTTCTTCTTCCATGGCGGCTATTTCCCGGGCTACCTGGTCTACCGGCAGGGCCAGCATAACGGCGATCTCTTTGGCAGTTAACCGGCCGTTGTTTTCTAGCAGATCGAGGATTTTTTTACGCATCGAATAGTCTTCCTCCGAAAATAGACTTCCACCAAAAATGGTTGTAACTTACAGTTCCGCTGCGATGCTGACGGGTACAGGTCTTCAGGCTCCGGTGGTTCTCGGCGAGCAAACTATGCGCTCAGCCTTCCGCGGCGGCGGGGGTGGCTCGGCTGCTCCTCTTTGAATAAGCGCAGCGGGGAGCGGAACTCTTCGCTCCTAAACCAACGTTACGATCCCCATCCCGTTCACCGCCGCCTCGCCACGGCTTCGCTAAGTTTGCTGGCGCCTCGAACCAAGTCGCCTTCCGCCTGTACCCGCCAGCCCCTGCCTCTACCTGCATTTTCGTCATTCGTGGCGGGGGCGTCAGCCCCCATGAGGGGCTCCTCCGCAAAATAGGCTTCAACATAATAAAACCCCCCGCCCCCATATTTAAGGGACGAGAGGTTATTCCCGCGGTACCACCCTCATTGGTCGTACGACCCGGCTTAAGGGCGCATCACTGCGCCTGGCCTTTAACGGGGCCAGCGTCCCGCCTTTTTCCGGCGGCGGCTTGGGGGTGGCTTGCGGCAGGCCTGCTTCCGGGCTTTCACCCTCCCCGGTTCGCTACCTGCAGGGAAACTGCCTACTTCTTCCCCTCATTGCCTTTAACCCTACTAAAATATTGATTACATTTTAGCATCGGTCAACCTGGACTGTCAATATAAATTTCAGGAAGATTGGCGCCAGGTGGCTTCACGGCGTAGGCGCCGGGCCAGGTAAGCGGGATTGTTCAGTTCGTCGCTGGCCACCCGGCGGATACTGATGCCCTCCTGCCGGCAGTAGAAATCATGGCGCCAGTCATGGTGCCAGGTATCCAGTTCGAAGCCCACCTGGCGCTGGGGTAAATAAAAGGCGATTTTACCCCCTCTGGTTTCGTAATCCCGGATGATCTCTTCCCCAGGATAGGCCTGGAGTAGGGCCAGGTGCAAGGCCGCTACAGCGTCGTCCAGGATGCTGGCGTTATCCTTCGGGGATGTGCTTTCCTCGTTACTGGCCCCCGCGACAATAGTCGCCTCTCCCTCCTGCATGGTATCGTTTGCTGCAAGGGAGTTCTTGCTAACGACGGGTTTAGAAATAGCCGGGGGCTCTTGTTCTACCACCGGGGCGGTAGCTGTTGCCAGGGTACTGGTCTCTTCAGGTTCCTTATCCCCTCCTTCCGGGATGGTTACCGGGATTTCCTCCCCGGACGGGGCCGAAGCCATTTCTTGGCTAACTGGTTCCGCGGCCGGCGTACCGTTGTCGCTGGGAGCGCCCTCGCCGGAGGTAGCTGGGACGGCTCCTGTTGACTCCTCCTTCCCTTCCTGTCGGGATGCCAGGTAGCTGGCAATACCATTACTAATCATCTGCTGGATGTCACGGGGAAAGTTACCAAAGCTCTGCAGGATACGGCGATCAGGCAGGCGCTGGGCAATTAGCTGCTCAAGTAAAGCCTGGAGATGTTCTTCCCGGCCTTCAAGAACTTCCAGGAGCAAATCGCCCATAGCCTGCACCAGGGAAGAGCCGCGTTGTAATTCTTCTTCCCGGGTTGCTTCATCCTTAAGACCGATGGATATGGCACATTGGACCAGCTCATCGACACGCTGCAGGATCTCATTCTCTAATCGTTGACTGCGCATGCTAATCCACCTCCTGGCAGCTGTTCCTCCCATCAGTTTATGCGCCAGGGTGAAGGGTAAGAACTAGCAATTTCTAGCCGCATAAATAAAAACCCCGGGTTGTTTACAACCTGGGGTTTTTAGCGTTTATCTACTCTACTTTAGGGCGGGGGTAGAGGCCGGCTTCCTGGACAATAGTGGGGATGATATCCTCCCACATGACAGCCATGATATGCACACCGGCTACGCCCTCGATGGTCTGCAGGTGTTTAATCTGCTCCACGCAGATGGCTACCCCTTCGGCTTTTGGGTCAGCGGCCTTTTCCATACGGGCAACTATTTCATCGGGGACAATCATCCCGGCCACCGACTGTTGCATATACTTGGCGGCGCGGGCTGATTTCAGGGGCATCACCCCGGCGATTATCTTCGCTCGCTGGTGCAGGCCCCGCTCCCGGACCAGGGCCATAAAGCGCTCGAAGCGCTCCATGTCAAAGATACACTGGGTTTGGATGAAGTCGGCACCGGCATTAATCTTCTTTTCCAGGCGCAGGACCCGGAACTCAAAGGGGTCGGCAAAGGGGTTGGCAGCGGCACCGATCAAGAACCGGGGCTCCCGGCCTTTCAGCTCTTCACCGCAGGAAAACTTCTTCTCATCCCGCAGGTCTTTGACGATGCGGATGAGTTGGATGGAGTCAACATCATGGACATTTTTCGCCGTGGGGTGGTTACCAAAGGACTGGTGGTCGCCGGACAGGCAGAGAACATTCCGCAGCCCCAGACTGTAGGCCCCCAGGAGGTCGCTTTGGAGGGCGATGCGGTTGCGATCCCGAGCCGTCATCTGGATAATGGGTTCTCCCCCGGCCTGGAGGACGTGGACCCCGGCGGCGATGCTAGACAGGCGGACGATGGCCGTCTGGTTGTCCGTCAGGTTCATGGCGTCGACATAGTCCTTGAGCATGGCGGCGTGTTTTTTAATCCCTGCGGGATCGGCGTGCTTGGGCGGCCCGATCTCGCCGCTGACCAGGAACTGCCCCTGGGAGAGGATTTTGGCCATTTTGCTTTCAAGCATCGATCTTCACATCCTCTCGTACAACTTTCCGCGGCCCGCCATCCCGGGACTTGGACCAGTCCTTGGGGGGCTGGATTTCCAGGAGGAGGTCCAGTTTGCCCAGGGCCTGCATCCGGTCATAGATAAGTTGCCAGGCGCAAGGGGTATCGGGATTGACCTCGCACTTGCCCCCCTGGGAACCGCCGCAGGGGCCGTTTAAAATACTCTTGGAGCAGCGGATAATGGGGCAAATGCCACCGGTTTTATAGAGGATACACTCGCCGCAGAGACCGCAGCGCTCTTCCCAGACACCATGTTCCACGGTGCCCCCGGCGAATTTGGTGTTCAGGGCCGGTACCACCCATTTGTTATAACGCTCGGCCAGGAACTGGACGCCCACCCCGCAGGCCAGGGAGACGATGGCGTCGACATCATCGGTAACGTATTTGTTGAGCATCTCCACATACTCCGGATCGCACTGGCGGGTGAGGGTGACCTCCACCGTTTCCAGGGGATTGCCTTCCTTCTGCCGTAAAAGGCGTAGTTCTGCAGCCAGGATGCCGGTTTCCTTTTCCCCGCCGGCCAGGCAGACAGTTACGCAACCGCCACAGCCTACTACCAGGACTTTCTTGGCGTCTTTAATCAAGCCGGCTACTTCAGCCAGGGGTTTTCCCTCGGCAATAATCATCTACACTCACCTGCTTCCATTTGAAGGTTGTAAAGGTTGGCCCCTTGACCAGGGGAGGCTTGTTTCGGGGCGACGGTCGCCCGGGATTTTATTGGGCTGGGGCCCAGTTTCCGGATGCGGTCGGTAAATTCCCGGGCGATTTCGGCAAAGCGCGGGCCCATGGCCGCCGAGAGGTTGTACATCTCCAGGCGCTCGCCGCCGATGCCGATGTTATCCAGGATTTTTTTCGCCTGCTGCACCCGGTGCTTGGCCCGGAAATTGCCTTTCAGGAAGTGGCAATCGCCCTCCATACAGCCCAGGACGTAGACCCCGTCGGCTCCTTCTTCAAAGGCCTGGAGCAAAACCCGGATGTCGGTTTTACCGGAGCAGGGCATTTCAATCACCCGGATATTGGCCGGGTACTGGAGGCGCAGGGACCCGGCCAGGTCGGCAGCCGAGTAGGCACAGTAGAAGCAACAAAAAGCGACAATTTTAGGCTCAAAATCGGCCATCTCTACACCTCCCCGAAGAAGCCGGCTACCTTGGCCAGCAACTGGTCGTCCTTGTAGAACTGCAGCTGGATGGCCTTGGCCGGGCATTCACCAGCGCAGGTGCCGCAACCCATACACTGGACGGCATTGATCTCGGCGACGTTGCGTTCATTGATCCGTGGTACATTGAAGGGGCAGACCCGGACACACGTCAGGCAGGCGGCGCATTTATTCTCATCGACTACGGCCACCACCCCGCCAACCATGAGGTTTTCCCTGGCTAGAACGGTGCAGGCCCGGGCCACGGCTCCTTCCGCCTGGGCAATGGCCTCAGCTGCCAGCTTGGGGGCATGGCCGGCGCCGCAGAGGAAGATGCCGGCCGTCGGAAAGTCGATGGGCGCCAGCTTGGCATGGGTTTCCACATAGAACTTATCCTCATTCAGGGGCAGCTTCAGCAGGGTGGCCAGCTTCTCCACCCCTGCCGGGGCCACGGCTCCCGTAGCCAGGACCAGTTGATCCGGCCAGAGGACCAGCTCCTTGCCGGAATCCGGGTCCTGTACCAGGACCTCCAGGAGGCCGATCTCCCGCTGCCGCACCCGGGGCGGGTCTTCGGGGTCGTAGGGGATAAAGAGGACCCCCTCCTCCCTGGCCCGGCGGTAGTAATCCTCCATAAAGGCATAGGTGCGGATGTCCCGGTAGAGGACGTAGACCTGGGCCTCGGGGTTGCGGGCCTTGATGGCCAGGGCGTTTTTAATGGTCTGGGCGCAGCAGGTCCGGCTGCAGTAGGGATGCTCTGCATCCCGGGAGCCGACGCACTGGATGAAGACTACCTGCTTGTTCTTTTCTGTGTCCCACTGGCCGTCGGCCAGGGCCTGCTCCAACCTGGTATTGGTTGTGACCCGTTCATCCTGCCCCAGGAGGTACGCGTCGGTCTGGATCTCCTGGCTTCCAGTAGCCACGATAACAACACCGTGTTCCAGGGTCTGGGTACGGCGGACGTGCTCCCGGCCGGGTTCGCCCAGGGAAATAGTCGTCGTAAAGTGACCCTGGTGGCCGCCGAAGTCTTCAATCCGGGCGCCCGTAAAGACCTGAATCCGGGGATTGGCCTGGACCCTGGCGATTAAGTCCCGCAGCAAAACCTGCAGATCCTCACCCTCCAGGGTGATGCGCAGATTGCGTACCTGGCCACCGAGTTCGGCTTCCCGTTCCACGATATAGGCCTCAAAGCCCTGGGCGGCCACATTCAGGGCTGCCGTCAGGCCGGCAACCCCACCACCGATGATCAGGGCCTTCTGGATCACCGGTACCGGTTGCATATGCAGGGCTTCATGGCGTTTGACCTTGGCCACCGCCCCCTGAACCAGGTCAATGGCCTTCTGGGTGGCGTTGGCCGGCTCGTTGCGATGGACCCAGGAACACTGGTCGCGGATGTTGGCCATCTCGAAGTAGAACTGGTTCAGCCCGGCTTCCCGGAGGGCCTCGCGAAAGAGGGGCTGATGGGTGCGGATGGTGCAGGAGGCTACTACTACCCGGTTTAATTGATACTCCTGGATAGCGTCTTTGATTTTTTTCAGGGTATCCTGGGAGCAGGTATAGAGGTTGTCTTCAGCGTGAACCACTCCCGGAAGTTTGGCGGCCGCTTCGACCACAGCCTTGACATCGACCACGCCGGCGATGTTAATACCACAGTGGCAGATAAAGACCCCTACCCGGGGCTCCTCCCGGCTGACATCCCGCTCCGGGGGATACTCCTTGGGGGTGACCAGGGTATTGCGACCGGAAGCCATGGCCGCGCCGGCGCAAGCCGCGGCAGCGCTGGCGTTGACCACTGTTTCGGGAATATCCCGTGGCCCCTGGAAAACGCCGGCCACATAAATACCATCCTTGGTGGTAGCTACAGGGGCAAAGGGTTGAGTTTTAGCAAAACCGTACTGGTTGAGCTCGATCCCTGCAGCCGCAGCGATCCTGGTGGCACTGGCCGGGGGTTTAACACCTACAGCCAGGACAACCATATCGAATTCTTCCCGCTGGATCTTACCGTCGGCGTAGTACTGGATGGTCAGGTTTTTCGTCTGAGGGTCTTCTTCCACCCGGGAGATCATGGCCCGGACATAACGGACGCCCCCGGCTTTAGCGGCATCAACATAGCGGTCGAAGTTTTTACCATAGGCCCGGATGTCCAGGTAAAAGATGGTCGGCTCGATGTTGGCGTCGTGTTCCCGGGCGATGAGGGCCTCTTTGGTGGAATACATACAGCATATGGCCGAACAATAGGGGCTACCTTCCCGTTCGCAGTCCCGGGAGCCAACGCACTGGATAAAAGCGATCTTCTTTGGCGGACGCTGGTCAGATGGCCGCAGGACGTGACTCTCAGTAGGCCCGGTAGCGCTGAGGAAGCGCTCAAACTCCAGGCTGGTGACGACATTGGGGTAATAGCCGTAGCCGTACTCACCTGTAAGGTGGGCGTCGAAGAGTTCGAAACCTGGGGCCAGGAGAACGGAGCCTACCTTTAATTCCGTTACCTTTTCCAGCTGCCAGTGCTCGACGGCTTTCTTTTTACAGACGGCCTCACACTGGAGGCATTCCGAACAGATGCCGCAGTTCAGGCAGCGTTTAGCTTCGGCTATGGCCTCCTCGGGGGTAAAGCCCTGGTAGACCTCGCGGAAGTCCCGGACGCGCTCTGTTGCCGGGGCCATGGCCTGGGCCCGGCGCCGCTCCGGTAAGGGTATGACGTTGGCCGGCGGGTCCAAATGGGGTTCTTTTTCCAAAGAACGGCCTTCAGCCAGGTCTTTTCCCTGGAGGTAACGGATTACAGATTCCGCCGCTTCGTGGCCGCCGCCGACGGCCTCCACCACTGAAGCCGGTCCCCGGACAATATCGCCACAGGCGAAGACACCCGGCACGTTGGTAGCCAGGGTGAGGGGGTCGGCGCTGATCAAGCCGCGGTTGGTATTAACTGGGCTTTTTTCTCCCAGTAAGGAAAGGTCGGCAGCCTGGCCAATGGCCATGATAACCGTGTCGGCCGCCAGGGTGCTGGTTACCTCCGGGTTATACTGGGGGTTAAAACGGTGGTTGGCATCAAAAACGCGGGTACACTGCATCAATTCGACACCGTCAACCCGGCCGTTACTCCCCAGGAAGCGTTTGGGTCCCCAGGAGGGATGGATAACGACGCCTTCTTCGATAGCCTCCTCGACCTCCCAGGGGTGGGCCGGCATCTCCTCCCGGGATTCCAGGCAGGCCAGGTGGACCTCTCTGGCCCCCAGGCGCCGGGCGGTACGGGCCACGTCAATGGCCACGTTGCCGCCGCCGATGACCACGACCCTCTCTCCTACCCTGGGGCTATCGCCCAGGGCTGCTTCCCGCAGGAAGTTTACCCCCGGTAGGATGCCCTGTAGTTCAGACCCCTCCAGTTGGAGCAGGCGACTCTGTTGCAGACCGATGGCGATAATGACGGCATTATATTCCTTTTGTAGTTCCTTAAGGGTAATGTCCTTACCAATGGTTGTATTGGGAACAAACTTGACACCCAGGTTGAGGATACGTTCCGTCTCCCGGTCGACTACCTCTTCCGGCAGGCGGTAACGGGGGATACCACCCCGCAGCATGCCGCCGGGGCGGCTTAAGGAGTCATAGATAGTAACCTGATAGCCGGCTAGGGCCAGATCCTGAGCGGCCGTCAAACCTCCCGGACCGGCGCCGATAATGGCTACCTTTTCGCTCCTGGCCGGTATTTCCGGCTTTTGCTCCTGCTCCCGGGCGGCGTCAGCCTCCCAGCCGTAATCAAAGGCGGCCCGCTTCAGGGTGGCAATGGCAATAGGGTCGTCGAACTGCCCCCGGTTGCACTCAGTTTCGCAGGGGTGGTGGCAGATGCGGCCGCAGATACCGGCAAAGGGCAGGCGCCGGTGCACCACCTCCAGAGCCTCGGCGAATTTACCCTGGGAGATCAGGGCTATATACCCCTGGGCATTGGTGCCGGCCGGACAGGCGTTACGACAGGGCGGTGTGCCCCGCTTGGTTATTAGATATTTGTTGGGCACGGCCTGGGGAAACATCTTGTGGATGGCCTTGCGGGTGCCCATCTCCTGATTATACTCGTTGGGTACGCTGACCGGGCAGGCCTGCTCGCAGTCGCCACAGGCCGTACACTCCTGGATGTTGACATAGCGGGGCTTTTCCCGGATCTGGACGGTAAAGTTTCCCTTCTCCCCTGCCACTTTTTCCAGGGTGGCGCAGGTATGCAGGCGGATATTGGGGTGGTTGGCGGTATCCGTCATCCGCGGCCCCAGCAGGCACATGGCGCATTCATTGGTGGGAAAGGTTTTATCCAGCTGGGCCATATGACCGCCGATGGAAGAACTCTCCGTAACCATGTGCACCAGATAACCGGCGTTGGCCAGGTCCAGGGCCGATTGCATACCGGCAATACCGCCACCCAGAACCAGGACGGCACCGACGGCCGGAGTAGTTTCCTTGTGTTCACTCATGGCTTCTCACAACCTTTCCGCTAAGAGACTGCCCGTAAGCCCTGCTGTTGTAAAAGGGGCCGGGGATCGACCAGGTGCTTTTTCAGCCAGGGCGTGGCATCTAACCCGACAGCCAGACCAAGGATCTCCGTGATAAAGAAGACAGGTAGGGCTTCGCTTCCACCCGGCTGGCGGCTGTCCAGGTTGGTCTGGCAGAGAGGACAGGCGGTAACAATGGCCTGGGCTCCGGCCCGGCGGGCGGCAGCTACTATTTTACCTACCAGTTGTTCAACGATCTGGGGCTGGGGTATGGCCAGGCTGGCTCCGCAGCACTCGTTTTTATGGCTCCAGGTCACCGGACGGCCACCGGCCAGAGTTAAAAGCTGGTCCATTAACCGGGGCTGCTCCGGGTTGGCTTCGAAACTGGCGACCTTGGGCGGCCTGGTCAGTAGGCAACCATAGTAGGAGGCCAGGGGGAGAGCGGCCAGGTCCTTTTGTAGGTGTTCTTTGATAAGCTGCTCCACCCTGGGGTCGGCCAGGACGTCAATGACGTGGCGCACTCTGATCTGGCCCTGGTATTCCCGGCCCAGGGCGGCGGCTACCTGCCGGTTGAGGCCCACAGCCTCCTCACCGCCGGTGGCCATAAAGGTCTGGGCTGTTTTTAGGGAGTTGTAGCAGGCGGCGCAGGGAACCAGCAAGTCATCGCCGGCGGTTTCGGCCAAGATCAGGTTGTGCAGGGGCAAGGCATGGCTCAAGTAACCGCTTAGGGAGTGGCCCGAGGTGGCGCCGCAGCAACACCAATCCTCGAGTTCCCGCAATTCTACCCCCAGGGCCTGAAAAAGGGCCTCGGTAGAAGCTGAAAACTCCGCGGCTGTAGAGTGGAGAGAGCAGCCGGGATAATAGCTCAACTTCATTTTTGCCACCCCTTTTCACCCTGTAATAAAGCCTGTAAGGGTTGCCGTTTTTTGATTCCCTCGGGCAAGATCCGCAGTTTATGGCGCTGGAACATCTTTAAACCCAGGGGGACGTCCTGGAAATAGGTGCCTGTTTTCAGTTTAAAAGCAATCATCATGCCCAGCTCATGGACCCGGCCTTTATTTTTGACTGAAGCCAGGAAGGCCTGGTGGAAGGCGGCGACTCCCGGTAGGGCCGGTTGGATACCCTGGGCCAGGGCCCGCTGTTTTAAGGCGTCATTAATAGCGGCAATATCAATACCGTTAGGGCAACGGGAGATACAGGTCCGGCAGGCAGCGCACTGCCAGATGGTTTTACTTTTTAAGAGTTCTTCCTCCAGTCCCAGCTGGACATAGCGGACTACCTGGTGGGGCATCAGGTCCATAGCCGCTGTTACAGGACAACCGGCCGTACACTTGTGGCACTGGTAACAGCGGTTGACAGGCTGCCTGGATAATTTAGCCACCGGAGTTACAAGTTGCTGGGAGGGTACAACTTGCTGCTCGGCCAATCCCCTTCCTCCTTTCGGCGTTAAAAAAGCAGGTGCCAGCGTTCAGCAATCCCCTGGCACCTGCCGTTGACATTCTTCTGGAGAGGCATTTACGTATTGCTGCTGCGCTGGAAGTTTTAAGGGTGCATCTTTTACTAATTCTTTTATTTCATTTCGACGTTACTTCAAAAAATCCTACCTGGTTTTATACATCTTGACAAAAGAATCACAGTAGACCGTTTGGTTCAGCAAAATTTCCGCCGTGGCCGCCGTTTCCACCAGGGCGTCATCGCAGGCATCGGCGATGGCGGCATCCAGGCCGCAGGCCATAGCCATGGCCAAGAAGGTCCGGTTAATCAGGGGCCGGTTCTGGCAGTTCTGGGAGACGTTACTTAAACCCAGGACTGTTTTCGGGGCCGGGTCAGCCAGCATCTTGATCTGCTGTAGGGTTTTTAGTACTTCCGGAGCATGATCTTGGGCTACATTGGCCGGCAGGATCAGGGGATCGATATACAAATCCTCCATGGGCAGGCCGAACTCATCGGCGGCGGCCACCAGCTCCATAGCAAAGGCCAGGCGGGTGTCGCTATCTTTAGGAATACCGGTCTTATTCATGGTCAGGCCGATGAGGGCGGCCCCGTGCTCTACCGCCAGGGGGAAGAGCTTCTCGATCTTTTCCCGTTCAGCGTTGGTAGAATTTATAATGGCATGGTTTTTACACTTTCTTAAGCCGGCCTCGATGGCTTTGATATTGGTGGAATCCAGGCACAGGGATAGGCTGCTGGCTTCTTGGGTGACCTCCACCAGCCACTCCATGGCGCTGACTTTGTCCGGGACAGCCGGGCCGACGTTGAGGTCCAGGGCGCGGGCGCCATTTGCTTCCTGGCGCCGGGCCCATTCCTGGACCGGAGCCGGGTCCTGTTCCTGGATGGCCCGTTTGATGTCGTTGAACATGCCGTTGATCCGTTCGCCGATAATGAGCATGGATTTACCTCCTTTAAAATGTTTAATAAGCATTGCTGACCATCAGCTGGTCAATATTCTCCCGGACCTTAGCTACGGCTACTGGGTGACGCATGAGGAGAATCTGGGCGCCGGCCTGGAGCAGGGCGGTGGCGGTAACAGCCTCCCAGAGAATACCGCGATCGATTTCTTTACCCCAGCCCGGGTATTCGTCCACCGGGGCTGAAGCTTCCTTGGCACGCCAGGCCTCGTAACCTATGGTGGCGATTACGGGCATGGAGAGCATTTTATCGCCCTGGAGGGCCCCTTGGCGGATGCGTTCCATAATGGAGAAGGCGTATTCAATACCATAGCCCAGGCCGCCGATGGAGGGGTCGATGATAATATGGTCCAGGCTCAGGTTCATTTCGTTGATCAGGATGTTGAGCTGTTTGCAGATATTAATATCCAAGGGGGAGCGGGCAATGATGTTATGCTTGTGGACCATGCAGGCCGCTGTCAGGGATTTATAATTGTCCTGTTCGGCATTGCCCAGGAGAAGATTCTCGCCGGCAGCAGCCTCGGCCACTGCCTCCAGGACCTCGTGATCCTTTTCCACATCGCCGCAGCCGACGACTACCAGTGGTACGCCAACTGCCTGCAGGATTTCTTTGACGGTAGCTACGCACTGATCGACGGAATGATTGGCGCCTTCGGGATCCGCACCGTCGAGTTTCAGGTAGACCAGGTCGGCACCATATGCGGCGACGCACTTTTGGGCCCAGCGGCCAGGTTCGTTGAGAACATCGGCAAAGGGGTCCTTCAGGGCGTCAGGCCAGTCAG